>NZ_JBCODG010000002.1:0-135692 GCF_040928965.1 Bacteroides sp. 2201st1_D9_2201SCRN_220225
CTTATTTTCTGCAAATTTACGCTCTTGGAACCATATAAACAACTGTACTACAATATTTTAATTTATAGAACTCCTCTTAATACAATTCACATATCTATTCATGGCATTAAATAGTTGTTGCTCTCGGCAAATTGATTGTGCGCTATGTCCTAAAACATCCCAAGGAGTATTGATATATAGCCAATATCCTAAAGGACAGCATTTCCCTGCCGAAAAGTGTACACAAAATTGTATAATATTTATATTGAAAGGCGAGTTGCTTGTCAATAGCGAGGAATATCCCGGTACTACTCTGCAGGCCCGCCAATGTATCTTGCAAGCTATCGGCTCCAAAGTAGAATTGCTGGCGCTAACCGATGTTGAATATTTTACCTATCGATTCACCGAACTTCCTCTCCTCTGTGAAGAACGCTACAAAGACATACTTGAAAGGGCTTATGCCCCTCTGACCTATACTCCCTTGCCCATCATTCCTAAACTGGAAAGATTATTCGGAGATTTAACGGAATATTTCAGGGAGCAGCCGAACACGTGCAGCAGGTATCTTGACGTTAAATGCCAGGAAATAATTTATATCCTGACTTGCTACTACCCAATCCAGCAAGTCTCCACTTTTTTCTATCCAATCAGTACATATACAGAAAGTTTCCACTATTTCGTCATGCAGAACTACGATAAAGTGAAAAACGTAGAAGAGTTTGCCCACCTTGGCGGATATACCACAACCACTTTCCGCCGATTATTCAAGAATATGTATGGCGTACCTGTATACGAATGGATTTTGGACAAAAAACGCGAGGGCATTTTAAACGACCTGCAACACACCAAGCAACGTATCTCCACAATCAGCACCCGATACGGATTCGATTCATTATCACACTTTGCCCATTTCTGCAAAGACTCTTTCGGCGACACCCCGCGCGCTCTGCGCAAACGTACTGCCAACGGCGAAAACATAACTATTATCTGTAAAGAACATAACAAGGAACAAGAGGACGAATGACACCGCTGATTCGCCCGGCAATCTTGCTACCCGCTCATTACGGAATAATTTCTTTAATTCCTTGTTTAATCAAGGTATTTCCTCTATTTTTGCAGGATATTAGTCTGACGAGCTTTTAAGAATATATTTTCTAACTATTAAATAATTTAAATTCAATCATTTATGTGGTTAAGTAATTCATCTGTAGGAAGGAAAGTGGTGATGAGTGTTACCGGTATCGCCCTTATCCTGTTTCTGACATTTCACATGGCGATGAACCTTGTTGCATTGGTTTCGGCCAATGGCTATAACATGGTTTGTGAGTTCTTGGGAGCAAACTGGTACGCGCTGGTAGCTACCGTAGGTCTGGCTGCCCTGTTCATCATCCACATCATCTACGCTTTCTGGCTGACGATGCAAAACCGCAAAGCGCGCGGTAACGAGCGTTATGCAGTAGTAGACAAGCCTAAAACCGTGGAATGGGCCTCTCAAAACATGCTCGTACTGGGTATCGTGGTAATCGTAGGTCTCGGCCTGCACCTGGTTAACTTCTGGGCAAAGATGCAGCTCCCCGAACTGATGCACAACATGGGCGCACATGCCGACATGCTCACGCTGGCTTACGCTGCCAACGGTGTCTATCACATTCAGAACACCTTCTCCAACCCGGTATTCGTAGTGCTTTACCTCATTTGGCTGGGTGCATTGTGGTTCCACCTGACTCACGGTTTCTGGAGCTCCATGCAGTCTTTGGGCTGGAACAACAAAGTATGGATCAACCGTTGGAAATGTATCTCCAACATCTACTCCACTATCGTTGTTGTATGCTTCGCTCTGGTAGTTGTCGTATTCTTCATCAAATCACTGATGTGCAGCGGCGCTTGCTGATAAATTATTGTAAATGATTAAATTGTAATAGCATTATGACTAAGATAGATTCTAAAATACCGGAAGGACCGGTGGCTGAGAAATGGACCAACTATAAAGCTCACCAAAAATTAGTAAACCCTGCCAACAAACGCCGTTTGGACATCATCGTAGTAGGAACCGGACTTGCCGGCGCTTCCGCTGCCGCTTCTCTCGGTGAAATGGGTTTCAGAGTGTTCAACTTCTGCATTCAGGACTCTCCGCGCCGCGCACACTCTATCGCTGCGCAAGGTGGTATCAATGCTGCAAAGAATTACCAGAACGACGGCGACTCCGTTTACCGTCTGTTCTACGATACGGTAAAAGGTGGTGACTATCGTGCCCGCGAAGCAAACGTTTACCGTCTGGCCGAGGTTTCCAATAACATCATCGACCAGTGTGTTGCACAAGGTGTTCCTTTTGCACGCGAATACGGCGGCTTGCTCGACAACCGTTCATTCGGTGGTGCACAGGTATCACGTACATTCTATGCCAAAGGACAGACAGGACAGCAATTGCTGCTGGGAGCTTACTCCGCACTGAGCCGTCAGGTAAACGTGGGTACGGTAAAACTGTACACGCGTTATGAAATGGAAGACGTTGTCATCATCGACGGACGTGCCCGCGGTATCATCGCCAAGAATCTCGTAACAGGTAAGCTGGAACGTTTTGCCGCTCACGCTGTGGTTATCGCTACCGGCGGTTATGGCAACGCATACTTCCTCTCTACCAATGCAATGGCTTGCAACTGTTCCGCTGCCATGGCCTGCTACCGTAAAGGAGCCTGGTTTGCCAACCCCGCTTACGTACAGATTCACCCGACTTGTATCCCCGTTCACGGCGACAAGCAATCCAAACTGACTTTGATGTCCGAATCTTTGCGTAACGACGGACGTATCTGGGTTCCGAAGAAACTGGAAGATGCCAAGAAGTTGCAGGAAGGTACGCTGCAAGGAAAAGATATTCCCGAAGAAGACCGCGACTACTACCTGGAGCGCCGTTATCCGGCATTCGGTAACCTCGTTCCGCGTGACGTTGCCAGCCGTGCTGCCAAAGAACGTTGCGACAAGGGTTATGGCGTGAACAATACAGGTCTTGCCGTATTCCTCGACTTCTCCGAAGCTATCAACCGTTTGGGCAAAGATGTGGTTGCACAGCGTTACGGCAACCTCTTCGACATGTACGAAGAAATCACAGATGTCAGCCCGTACGAAAACCCGATGATGATTTATCCGGCTATCCACTATACAATGGGTGGTATTTGGGTAGACTACGAACTGATGACTTCTATCAAGGGCCTGTTCGCCATCGGTGAATGTAACTTCTCGGACCACGGCGCCAACCGCCTCGGTGCTTCCGCATTGATGCAGGGTCTGGCAGACGGTTACTTCGTATTGCCTTATACTATCCAGAACTACCTGGCCGACCAAATTACCGTTCCCCGCTTCTCTACCGACCTGCCTGAGTTCGCAGCGGCAGAAAAAGCCATTCAGGACAAAATCGACTGGATGATGAACATCAAGGGTAAGAAGTCTGTAGACTCTATCCATAAGGAACTGGGCCACGTAATGTGGGAATATGTAGGTATGGGACGTACTGCAGAGGGCTTGAAAGAAGGCTTGAAGAGACTGAAGGAAATCCGCAAGGAATTCGAGAAGGAGCTGTTCATCCCCGGCGAGAAAGAAGGCATGAACGTCGAACTCGACAAGGCTATCCGTCTGTACGACTTCATCACAATGGGCGAACTCGTAGCATACGATGCCTTGAACCGTAACGAAAGCTGCGGCGGTCACTTCCGCGAAGAGTACCAGACAGAAGAAGGCGAAGCCAAGCGCGATGACGAAAACTACTTCTACGTTGCCTGCTGGGAATACCAGGGTTCAGACGAAAAAGAACCGGTATTGCTGAAAGAACCTCTGGTATACGAAGCAATCAAGGTACAGACTCGTAACTACAAGAGCTAATCGGGAAGTTGAACATTTAAAGAATTAAAGAAAATGGATAAAAATATATCATTTACGCTCAAGGTATGGCGCCAGAAGGGTCCGAAAGCAAAAGGCGCTTTTGAAACATACCAAATGAAAGATATTCCGGGCGATACCTCATTCCTCGAAATGCTGGATATTCTGAACGAACAGCTCATCAGTGAAGGTAAAGAACCGGTTGTATTCGACCATGACTGCCGCGAAGGTATCTGCGGTATGTGTTCTCTTTACATCAACGGACATCCGCACGGTCCTGCAACAGGAGCCACTACCTGCCAAATCTATATGCGCCGCTTCAACGACGGCGACACCATTACCGTAGAACCCTGGCGTTCTGCCGGCTTCCCGGTAATCAAAGACTTGATGGTAGACCGTACTGCATACGACAAGATTATGCAGGCAGGCGGTTATGTCAGCGTACGTACAGGTGCTCCTCAGGATGCCAACGCTATCCTGATTCCGAAGCCTATCGCCGATGAAGCCATGGATGCCGCTTCCTGTATCGGTTGCGGTGCTTGTGTAGCCGCTTGTAAGAACGGTTCCGCCATGTTGTTCGTTTCCGCTAAGGTAAGCCAGTTGAACCTGCTTCCTCAAGGCAAACCGGAAGCATTGCGCCGTGCCAAAGCCATGTTGAGCAAAATGGACGAACTCGGTTTCGGTAACTGTACAAACACCCGTGCTTGTGAGGCCGAATGTCCGAAGAATGTCTCTATCAGCAACATCGCACGTCTGAACCGCGACTTCATTACCGCAAAATTGAAAGACTAACCGTACTTTCTGCATTTGATTAATATCACAAGAACTCTTCTATCGGGAAAACCGGTAGAGGAGTTTTTTTTATGATAAGAAATTATGGAACCTGCTTGATATCCCAAGCAGGTTAAACAGACAAAAACATAGAATCCTGGGGTGCAGATAAAGATGGCTTCTCAACCTCTTTCCTCAAATTACGGGGAGACAACCCAAAATTCTTCTTGCAGAAATTAGAGAAATGAGATAAAGATTCAAAGCCATATTTATAACAAATTTCAGAGATTGTAAAGTTTGTATGCCGAAGTTCATAAAGAATGCCTTCTTTTCTGCGTTCCTGCATCCACTCGTACACAGGCTGATGGAATACAGAAGTAAAGATACGGCGGAAAGTCGTCACTGTATATCCCCCTAATTCGGCAAATTCTTCAACCGTCTTGACCTTATCATGATTCTTAAGTACGAAATACTGAAAACTATCCGTGTATTTCGATAACGTATGCACCAACATGGAAAGCTCATAATCCGAATAGTAACGCCACAGGATAAACGCAAGTTCTTTCTGCTTAAATTGCAGTAGCTCCCTACAAATTTTCCCCTCAACCAGATAAGACTTCGAAGCTTCCAAGAAAAAATTCAGTTCAGAACATATTTTCAACGGAAAAAAGATAAGAGGTGGAACCACGTCTTTTACGATATGCTGAAAGCGTCCCTCACAAAAAGATTCCGGCTGGGAAAAACGGTAGCATACACACTCTACATCGGTCATGGCAAGCACTTCGTATTCTGAACCGACAGCCTGCAGAATAAACTCACCGGCATGCAACGTCACGCCTGCATATTCTTCACTGTTGACAAGAGCCTCACCTTTTAAAAGAAACATAATGATATTGTTATCGCACTTGGGCATAATAAAGTGAAACCCTCTACTATGAGAGGCGTATAAGATAAGATTGTCCACAGCCTTGGGGCATTTCAGGCAATCGGCGTTAACCGCTTCACAAGCGGGAGAGTCGTACATGACAGGATAGAATGTTTTGTTTGTTTGCTTTGGCAAAAATAAACATTAGCAGCCAACAAAAAAACATATTCCCCGAAAACTTTAAAAACGTTTTCGGGGAAGAATCAAAATATTATGAAATCAACAGGACTCTTATATCAAGCTCTTATAGCCCGGTGAATGTTCCGTCCTCATTGGTCCATATGCCAACATTCGGAGTAAACTTAATAGGAGTAGCATTGTTGGTCAGCGTCAATGTATACCGAATATTCTTGCCCATGCCCCAACTGCCTGTAAGGTTAACGACCTTAGTATCATTCCAGGTATACTCACTTGATTTATCTTTCGGTGCAGCAGTATAGGTAATCTCCAAAGTAACGCCTGTCAGGTCGTCTTGAGGCATCAGCATAAACAAGGCATTACCGGAAGTCTCAAAAGCAGTAAAAGCATCAGGTTCTGCAGCAGTCGGAGTAATGGATACGGGAGTGCCGGTGTATTCGTATGTCACACCCGAAGCAGACTCTGCCAGGTTACTCCAAGCCCCCACGGTGCTGCTTCCGTCAAAAGTAAAAGTAGCCTATCCTTTGCACCTTTAATCACCAATTTCGATACGGTATAAATAAAATCGGCAACATCACCCTTGATTGTAAAGTTCACCTGCGTCAGAAGATGCTGGAAAGGAAGAGAAATGGCTGACTCAGACTTTACCTGATTTATTACGTTGGCAGCAACCAAATCTTCCTGACTGTCAACCGCCTTCACCGCATACTCGAATTTCGGATAACCGGCAGCGGTAGTAATATCCAAAGTTTGCGCCGGTGAGGTAGCAAAAAATTGCAATTTACCGGAGGCAGGCCAGTAGTAGTCGCCCTTATACTTCCATTCCCCGCTTGATTTATCAACTTCTATATCATCCATAAAACCCGTATTCAACTGTACAGTTCCCCCCATGTCATCTGTTGTTTTATAAGCGCTTACAGTAAACTTACTGAAATTCTCAGTAGTGGCAACCAATGTCTTTGTTCCGGTCTTCACCACTGTCCCGAATTTAATCCGGTTCATTGTACTTTCATTCTCAAACCCTTCATTTTCAGAGCAACTTACCATTGCTGCGGCTGTTAAAGCCACCAATAAAATTTTTCTCATAACCATCTGTTTTTTAGTTAATATATTAATTGCTTATCTTGTTTCTACACGATTATATCCACATTCGTTTCATCATCCCAATCACCTATATCACCTCCGATACCGCTATTTCCATCTTCTTCCTTATCCACCTCTACCGTAATCTGTCCATCGGGAACAGGCACCTCAATATGTATTTCCCCATCAGGAGCAGGCTGTATTTCTTCTTCCTCACCGGAGGTCGGAGGTGTTATCAGCTTTTTGATATCAACCAGAATCTCCTGCACCTGCTTATCCACCTTAATAATCCTGATGGTCAACACTACCGGACTATCGCCCCGCGTATCCGCACTTTTCGGAAGCCTGAAATGCGAAAAATGCCCCTGCAACAGTCCGTTTTTACAATCATTCTCCACATAAACGGGCACTTCTGCAAGTGTACACAGCCTTCTACCGAGAAAGTAACCGCCATTCAACCCGCTGACGCAGCACACAACAGCCGATATATTTTCTACACCATCCACCTTCACGGCAAACGAATAACTGCTTACTACCCGTTCCGGTTTCAGTTTCATCACCATAGCCGCTTCGCTTTTTGCTATTTCCACATCATCCAACGCCACAACGTAGAAATCGTCCGGCGACCAAATCATATCCTCTCCGGCATCCATTCCAATACACCGTTCCGTATATGCCCTGATAGTACCATAGCACTCATCGCCTTCTATGCAGACACATTCCGTACTATAGTTGTAAACTATCATTGCATAATGGCCGGGCGGTACTTTCATTTCCCCGCCGGCAGCCGGCAAATAACCGTCTACTTTCCGCCCCTCGGCATCTTTCGGATAAAATATTACCCGCACGGTCTCCGGCAAATTCTCCGCAACTCCCGTCCAGTCCAGCGTTATCTGTACGCCACTGACAGGATAATCGTCCAGCACCTCCGAAATTGCACCCTGACAGGATTATCAACAGACAGAACAGAGGCAACGGTACATTATATCTGATATTTTCCACCACATTCATTGTCCTGCCGTTATATGCCATACTAAAGAGACCGCTACCTTTGTAGGACCCACAAAATGAAAGTGTCCTCCATTAGTTCGGACTAATTCCCCTTGATAAGAGGTATATTTACAGTATTCCGTTGTCAAATAACCTATTCCCAAACTGCACTCGATTGCAAGGTGCCCGGTTATTCTGCGTGCATATCCGCAGGACAGACCCGAAGTCATATAATACTTACCGCGAATGCCACTCTCTTCTTTCAACTGAAAATCATATACTCCTCCCTCGGTATATAGCCCCAGGAAATACCCTGTCAATCTGTTACACAGATTTCTGTTGCCCAGCCAACAGCGTACTTCCACACCTCCCGAAAGAAGCTGATAACAAAAGCCGTTCCGACTGTTCAACCACCAAGGACATTTATATTCAGTATTCAAAGACCACCTCTTTCCTGTCGAAAACTCAACTTCCACATTCGGAGCCAACGCCAAATCATATATCATATTATTCTTCAGAGCTACCATAACCTTATGTGATGGTCCCAGCCTTTTTCTTTTCTCAGAGAACGCAGTCGAAACCAGTTCTCCTCTACCGGCAGACATTACCGGCAGTGCCTTCTCCGGCATCCGTATTCCGGCAATAGGAAACTCCTTCGAATGTACCGTATAGCTGCCTATCCGCGGAAAAACAAACTGCAACAGATATTTACAGGCCTTGCCTTCGTTCAGATAGAACAACAGTTCCGTCAATTTGCCGAAATTCCCATAATGATACCGGATTAACATCAAAACCTCTTTCCTGTCCGGCACATTCTTATCAGCGAGTACCCACCGATATACTTCTCTCCATTCGTCCGGTTTTATAACCGAGTCCAGCATTACACTGTTTACAACCATCAATATGTCAGCCCGTACAGATGCTCTTCCCACTGATAAAAAAAAGAGTATTATAAGAGTTACTATATAGATACGGTTCACCATAACTTTGCTTTGTACAAAGCCAAAAATAAACCATTAAAATTAAAGAAGATACAGAAAAACCAACTCATTTAGCAACTTGGAAGATTCTGTGAAACGATTGGAAGTTTTTTGCAACTTATGCTACTTCCAATACAGACAAAGAACCGGAATATTCCACGAAAAGCCCCAACAGCAAGCCTCGCTTATCCGACAGTTATCATATAGTCATTATATACACTTTATTTAAGTCAAGATGTCCAAGCGTGCACGAAAACAGTAAATATTCGCAAAAGAAAACTAAAAGAAATTCAGGAAAAGAGTAAATATTTGGGAAATATGTGAAGAAGCTATACATTTGTTACGTGATTTTTTTCATAGTATTAGATTTAAGGTTAACAAAGGTTGGAGTACAGCGGTACTCCTTTTTTTATGCCAATAAGCAATATACTCCTCCAACCAATGCCTTTACCACCCCTTTCATCTCCAGTTCGAAAAGCAAGGCGCTCATACGGTTTACGGGTATGTCCGCCTCCACTACCAGCGCATTGATATGCAAGTCTCCCTGATGAGTCAGTATACGCACCACCAGCTCCTCCTCATCCGTCAGTTCCGGAAACAGATTGCGCTGGATACCGGCTGCTTTGGCAGCAGGCTCTGCATTCGCCCACCCCATTGTTTTTACGAACTCTTCGGCACTCTGTACAAGCGCAGCCTTATTATCCCGTATCAACCGGTTGCAGCCGATAGAAGCGGCATCCGTCACCCGCCCGGGCACGGCAAAGCAATCACGGTGATAGCCGTCGGCCAAATCCGCTGTAATCAAAGAACCGCCTTTAGCGGCAGATTCCACAACAATCGTCGCATCGCACATACCTGCCACAATACGGTTACGGCTGACAAAGTTATGCCTGTCCGGAGTAGTTTCGGATAAGAACTCGGTAAGCAAACCGCCGTTGACCAACATATCGACAGCCGTCTTACGATGTACAGAAGGATAGATACGGTCCAAACCGTGAGCCAGAACGGCAACAGTAGACATATTATCGGCCAGGGCGGCACGATGTGCATGAATATCAATGCCGTAGGCGAGACCGCTCACTATCAGGGCATCAGGGAGAAGCACGGACAAATCGTGCACAAAATCCGCACAAAACCGTTTGCCGTACTCCGTTGCACGGCGCGTACCTACCATATTGATAACATGTAAACGGTTAAAATCAGTGTTTCCCTTGAAAAACATGACAATCGGCGCATCCTCACATTCCCGCAGACGGGAAGGATAGGCCTCATCCCGCAAAGTAAGACAAGTCAGGCGGTTCTTTTCCACAAACTCCATTTCACGTTCGGCACGAAGAAAAGCGGCAGGACAGTCAAGAGCCGTAATTATCGAGGAATTCACGCCGGGCAGACGTTCCGGCAATTCCTTACGATACCCGAAAACGTCAACGGCGCTACCTATGGCATCTATTAAACGCTTTGCCCCGATATGTCCTATACCGGGACAGAGCGTAAGAGCTATACTGCAAAGACGTTCGTCCTTATTCATGGTCGAGGTAGGGGGCAAAGACGTTATCGAATAACTCGCTGTCGCTTAAACGTCCGTTTACCACACATACCGTTTCAACCACTGCCTTGATGGCCACTTTATTGTCACTTGCCCTGAAAATATCCTGGTAGAATACATACTTGATGCCTTCTTTCTTCATTGCCAGCTTCGATACGAACTCATCACCGCTTTTCAACGGTGTCTTGAAAGCCATATTGATGCGTGCTACCACTGGATCTACCCCCTGTTCGTGGAGTGCGGCAAAGCTGACACCCGTACTCAACAGGAACTCGTGCCGCGTATGCTCCAGATAATGCTGGTAGTTGGCATTGTTGACAATACCCTGAAGGTCGCATTCATAGTCGCGGACCTTCATTTTCAGTTCATAAATATAGTTCATTATAATACCTGCAATTTAACAATTTACCATTTGATAATTAACCGCGTTTATTCTCGATATCCAAACCTTTGAACCGCTTGAGCTCCTCTACGGAAACCAGTTTGTAGAGTTTGTCGCTGGGACGTATTTTATCCGCTTTCATCGAGAAATGCTGCCCTTTTTTCACCGTCTGCACGGGTTTCAGATCCACGCGCGCTTCTTCCAATGTAGTGAATACGGCTCCCGTTGTCGGTCCCGTTATCAGCAGCTTGTCGCCGACATTGATTTCGGCGGCTTCCACCAAGAACTCCGCCACGCCGATATTCGAGAAGTAACGGATACCCTTGCCGACATAAATCTTACGTTCGGTAGCGGCAGAACCGTAGTTCCGGGTCCATTCGCCCAAGCGCTGCCCCAGATAATAGCCGTCCCAGAAACCACGGTTAAACACGGTTTTCAGGCGCTCGTCCCAGGCAGCTATCTTTTCGTCGGTAAACGTGCCTTCCACATAGGAGCGAATGGCCTCCTTATAACATTCCACCACCGTACGCACATACTCGGGACCGCGGGCGCGTCCTTCAATCTTGAACACACGCACGCCTGCATCTAGCATTTTGTTCATGAAATGAATGGTTTTCAGGTCTTTGGGCGACATAATGTACTGGTTGTCTATATCCAGTTCCACATCCGTTTCCTTGTCGCGCACCGTATACGAGCGGCGGCATACCTGCATACAGGCTCCCCGGTTGGCCGAATGGTTCATCTCGTGCAGCGAAAGATAGCACTTGCCCGATACCGCCATGCACAAAGCGCCGTGGCAGAACATCTCGATACGTATCCGCTCACCGCTCGGTCCGCAGATATTCTCTTCACAGATATGACGGTAGATTTCCGCCACCTGCTCCAGATTCAGTTCGCGCGCCAGCACCACCACATCGGCAAATTGGGCATAGAAACGCAAAGCCTCCACATTCGAAATATTCAGTTGCGTGGACAGATGCACCTCCTGTCCTATCTGCCGGGCGTAGCTCATCACAGCCACATCGGCTGCAATCACCGCCGAGATACCTGCCGCTTTTGCCGCATCCACAATGGTTCGCATCAGGGAGATATCGTTATCGTAGATAATGGTATTTACCGTAAGGTAACTTTTCATACCATGCTCATCACAGGTTTGGGCAATCTCCCGCAAATCGTTAATGGTAAAGGTATTGGCGGAACGGGCACGCATATTCAGGTTTTCGATACCGAAGTAAATAGAGTCCGCACCCGCCTGGATAGCTGCGGCAAGAGACTCGCGCGAGCCTACCGGAGCCATGATTTCAAAATCGTTCAAAGTAGTAGAATTCATCCAATATGAAATTTAATGATGCAATTATTTATTACCGTGCGCATCTAATTCCCGTTGAATCAGTGTCACAAGTTCCATGCCAAGCTGTTGGCCTGCCGTCATCCCTTCCATTGTAATGGCTGGAGTAGCCGCTCCCAGCTTCTTGCCCACCGGAGATTCGTAGAAGGCTACAATCTTCTTCAGGTCGTCCAATGTCAGGTGTTTCTGATAGATGGGCACATACACCTTCACCAGATTATCGCTGAAAAACTGCTTTGCCTTTTCCATTACTGCGTTCCACGTGGCCTCCGATACAGAGGGGGACTGCTGCTTCATCATGCCGATTATCTGCGGAACCATCGTATCCACAGTGGCCAGACCGCCGGAAAGCAACAGCATTTTATGCAACGTTTCCTGATATTCCTTATTCTGCCCTTGTGCAGAAACAGGGGAAATGCCGATGAGCAGTGTCATCACGCACAATGCGACTGAAAGCAAACTCTTTTTCATAATTATTTCTGTTGTTAAGTGAATGAATAGTGCAAATATACAGATTTAAGGAAGAAGCTGTATATTCTTTCAAGGATTTCACTCCTGCATAGCGAATGAAACAGGCTTTTTCCGTACTTTTGCAGGCAAATCCCGTCAGATTATGAAGATTAAAGATATAGACCTCGGCAAGCACCCCATATTGCTTGCCCCCATGGAAGATGTGACCGACCCCGCTTTCCGACTGATGTGCAAAGGTTTCGGAGCGGATATGGTGTACACCGAGTTTGTGTCGAGCGACGCGCTGATACGTTCCGTCAGCAAGACCGAACAGAAGCTGAACATCAGTGACGAAGAGCGCCCCGTAGCCATACAGATATACGGCAAAGATACGGACACTATGGTAGAGGCGGCACGTATCGTGGAGCAGGCGCGCCCGGACATACTGGACATCAATTTCGGCTGCCCCGTAAAACGTGTGGCCGGCAAAGGAGCCGGTGCGGGAATGTTGCAGAATATCCCCAAGATGCTGGAGATAACCCGTGCCGTGGCAGATGCCGTAAAGATACCCGTGACCGTAAAAACCCGTCTCGGCTGGGATGCCGGCAGCAAGATTATCGTAGATTTGGCAGAACAACTGCAGGACTGCGGCATTGCCGCCCTTACCATTCACGGCCGCACCCGCGCCCAAATGTATACGGGTGAAGCAGACTGGACACTGATTGGTGAAGTCAAAAACAATCCGCGCATGCACATCCCCATCATCGGCAACGGTGACGTCACCACCCCTCAAAGGGCCAAAGAGTGCTTCGACCGCTACGGGGTGGACGCCGTTATGATAGGCCGCGCCAGCTTCGGCCGCCCTTGGATATTCAAGGAAGTGAAACATTATCTGGAGACGGGTGAAGAGATACCGCCCCTCAGTTCCGAATGGAAACTGAATGTACTCCGGCAGGAAGTGGAAGACAGCGTAAAACTGCTGGACGAACGGAGAGGTATCCTGCACGTACGTCGCCACTTGGCAGCAAGCCCGCTGTTCAAGGGTATCCCTAACTTCCGGGAAACGCGCATCGCCATGTTGCGGGCAGAGACAAAAGAGGAACTGTACCGTATCTTCAACGAAATAGAAAAACTGATATAGTTTAAATTATCTTACAACCCCAACCAAAAGAGTGCCCTGCTTTTCTATGGGTCGGCAATCATCCGCCGAGCGAACCTCATTCAGTCAGGGAGTGAAAGACAATGAGTCAGGGACTGGCATCATTTGAACATCGGCTGCGCAAACCACCGCTTGAACATCCACGTTGCCACCACATAGAGCACAATGGCAGAGAAAAAGCCCACAATGGCATCAATCAGGTAATGCGCCTGTATGTACACCGTAGCCCCGCACAGCAGCAGATAAAAAGGAAGCAGGCAGGCAAACAAACGCCTGCTGCCCCGCCATGCCATAATCATCAGGATGGTGGACATGCCGACATGCGAACTGGGGAATGCCGCCGTCGGACGCTCGCCCACTTGCTGCGAGCTTTCCACCAGATTATAAAAGAATCCGTGTTCATATCCCGGACCGGGCAGCAGCTCCTGGTTGTGGTTGAAGTAATCGCCGATAGCCGGGAATATCCCCTGCCCCACGTTATCCCCGCCGATAGCCGGAAAATAGAACTGCGGCCCTGCCACCGGCACGAAGATATATATCAGGTAGTAGATGAAGAAAGCGGTGACTATCACGAACGACACTTTCTCAAAAAGGTCGAAGCGGTAGAGAAAATACCACACCACTACCAGAAGTATCATCGGATAGTAGAAGAAATAACCCATATTGAACGGTTCGCTCACCCACATCTGCGGAAAACGCAGACAGAACCATACGGCAGGCTGTCCGCCGAATATCCATTGCTCGACCGAAGCGAAAACATGGTCCAGGTTGGGGAAGATACGGTTGAACTCGAATGTGTCGGGATACCAGTAGGAGAGCAACGACATCTGGATAACGATGCGGATGAAGGCGGAAAACTTGCAGGGCGCAAGCCGGTAAAGATACATCAGCAAAAACGTCATGCCTGCAATCACAGCGCGGTCTGCAAGCATCTGCACCGGATGATCCATTTCTTGGAAAAGAAACAGTATGAGTATGGAAGTCAGCAGATTATATATCAGCGTAATCTTCTCTACCGCAAAAAGCCCTTTACGGGTTTCTACTCTCTTGAATAAGTCTAAAGCCATCCTTTATCTTTATACCAGGCAATCGTTTCCTTCACTCCCCGTTCCAGGTCATATTCGGGACTGTAGCCCAATTCCTCGACAGTCGGAGTTATATCGCATTGCCAGTTGCGTTGTTTCATTATTCTATACTTGTCCGAATTGAGCGTACTGGTGGTATTCCGGTGTTTCGCCCAATATTCGGCGAGCAAAGATACAACTTTCAATATAATTAACGGACATCTCAGACGAATTACAAACGGATTCCCCAGTTCTTTCCGTATCAGGTCGGAAAAAGCACGGCTCCGGTACACCTTGCCGTCTGCCAGAAAATAGGTGCGGCGGGATATTTGTTTCTCTATCCCCAGGAAAACAGCCTGCACGATATCCTTGACGTAAACAAACGTCAAATCCTGCCGGCGGAAACCCACGGAGAAGTCCGTGTGCCGACGGATAGACTTTGCCATCAGGAAGTAATCCTTCTCGCGCGGTCCGTACACACCCGTAGGACGATAGATGACATAAGGAAAATCCGGTATGCTTTGCAGATACCTCTCCGCTTTCAGTTTGCTAAGGCCATAGGCGGTATTGGGCACAGGGGTATCCTTTTCCGTAATCGGAGTATAGGTCTTTTCACGTATCGGACCGAATACGCTCAAGGTACTGATAAAGACAAACTGCCTGGGAATCATGTCCAACTCCCGCAACGTGTCTACAAAACATTTGGTCTGCCGGTAGTTCACACGTTCGAAGTCGTTCTTATCTACACATTTTGTAGCTCCGGCACAGTGGATAATGTAATCGAACTTACCATACAGTTCCTTATGACCGGAAAGTTGCGCACAAAGCTCACCGGGATGCGCAAAGTCGAGTTCAAGAAAATGTATCTTCTTGTCCTGCAAATACTCCCGGTTGCTGGACGAACGGATGCCTGCCCATACGCCGAATCCCCGCCTCAACGCCTCTTCCACGATGAAACTCCCGATAAACCCGCTTGCTCCTGTTACTAAAACCGATTCCACGTTATGAATTATGAATTTTATAAATTATGAATTATTTTCTCCCGGTATCCCGTTACTTCACCATTCCGCCCCTACTGTACGGCCTCATCATTTCACCGGCTCTACATGAATACCTACATGAGTGCCTTTACCGAACTGTTCCTTCAAGGTATTCTCAATGGCCGTTGCCGTACGGTGTGCTTCTTCCAGTGTTATTTTTCCATCCATGCGCACATGCACCTCTATCGCGTAATAATTCCCGATACGGCGGGTGCGCAAATGGTGAGGCGAACTTACTCCGGGAAAAGAAAGGATAATCTTCTGAATTTCATTTTCCACATCGGCGGGCAGCGATTTCTCCAGCAACTCATCTACGCAAGGAATCAATAACTTTACGGCCACCTTCATGATGAAGAAACTGACGACAACCGCGGCTATCGGGTCGAGCACCCGCCAATGATTTCCCAAAAGAATAGCCCCGCCGATACCTATGGCAGTTCCTATGGAAGAAAGAGCATCACTGCGATGATGCCACGCATTGGCCACCACTGCCTGAGAATTCAACCTCTTCCCCTTAAACACCGTATAACGATAAAGCGCTTCCTTAAAGGCAACGGACACCAATGCCGCTATCAGTGCCAGCATTCCCGGTTCCTGCAAAGAACCACCGTGAAGAAACCGATAGATAGATGAAGCGCCATTCCAGAAAATCCCAAAACCGACGCCGAGCAATATTATGCCGATAATGGCTGTTGCCAAAGTCTCGTATTTACCATGTCCGTAGTCGTGTCCCTCATCTTCCGGCTTGGAAGAGATACGCACAAAAACAATGACAATGATGTCTGTAACAAAGTCCGATAACGAATGTACGGCATCCGCCAGCATGGCGGCACTATGCCCCATGATGCCCGCAAAGAACTTGAACAGAAGCAGCAGGAAGTTCACTACGCTCCCCACAATCGTTACGCGGTAAATGCCTTTTTCCCTCGCAACCTCTTCCTTATCCATAGATTGTACTTCCATGACGTTTTTCTAAGTTGTTGCAAATATAGTACATAAATCCGTTATGACCGGTCGTTCTCTTATAATTTTCAGTAAGACAGAAAGATTTTGAAGCCGGAGTGAACGAGTGAATACATTTATTTGTTTACTTTGCAAGAAAGATAAAAAGACATCAGATTATGGCTAAGACAAAAAAGGAAAAGAAAGAGAAAAAAGCCGGCAAGCGAATGAAGAAGAAAGAGCTCGTCAAAGCACTATTGGACTTCTTCCACGTAAAACAAGACGAAGTACTGTCCCTGAAATACATTTTCGAACAACTGCATCTCACTACACACCCGCTGAAAATGCTGTGTATGGATATACTGTCCGAACTGTCGGATGACGATTACATCACCGAAGTGGACAAGCATAAATACAAACTGAACAATCATGGTGTGGAGATGACCGGCACTTTCCAACGCAAGAGCAACGGAAAGAACTCATTCATACCCGAAGGAGGCGGCGACCCCATCTTCATTGCCGAACGGAACTCGGCACACGCCATGACGGGCGATAAAGTGCGTATCGCCTTTTATGCCAAACGCCGCGGACGCGAAGCCGAAGGCGAAGTCATCGAGATACTGGAACGCGCCAACGATACCTTCGTAGGAACATTGGAAGTTGCCAAATCATATGCTTTCCTTGTTACGGAAAACCGCACGCTGGCCAATGATATCTTTATCCCCAAAGAGAAACTGAAAGGTGGAAAGACAGGCGACAAGGCCATCGTCAAAGTGGTGGAATGGCCTGACAAGGCAAAGAATCCTATCGGTCAGGTTATCGACATTCTGGGGAAAGCCGGAGATAACACCACCGAGATGCACGCCATCCTGGCCGAATTCGGATTGCCGTATGTTTACCCCGCATCCGTGGAAAAAGCCGCAGACAGGATACCTGCCGAAATTCCCGCAGAAGAATATGCCAAACGTGAGGATTTCCGCAATGTAACCACCTTTACCATAGACCCCAAAGACGCTAAGGACTTTGACGATGCCTTGTCCATCCGCAAACTGAAGGACAATCTTTGGGAAGTGGGCGTACACATTGCCGACGTGACGCACTACGTAACGGAAGGCAGCATCATCGACAAAGAAGCCGAGAAACGCGCCACATCCGTTTACCTCGTAGACCGCACCATCCCGATGCTGCCCGAACGGTTGTGTAACTTCATCTGTTCCCTGCGCCCCGATGAAGAGAAACTGGCCTACTCTGCCATCTTCGAGATGACGGACAAGGGAGAAGTAAAGAACTCGCGCATTGTGCATACGGTTATCAAGTCCGACCGCCGCTTCACCTACGAAGAGGCGCAGCAGATTATCGAAACCAAAGAGGGAGACTTTAAGGAAGAAATCCTCAAACTGGACTCGCTTGCCAAGATATTGCGTGAAAAACGGTTTACCGCCGGCGCCATCAACTTCGACCGCTATGAGGTGAAATTTGAGATTGACGAGCAGGGCAAGCCTGTCAGCGTATATTTCAAGGAATCCAAAGACGCCAACAAACTGGTAGAAGAGTTCATGCTACTCGCCAACCGCACTGTGGCGGAAAAAATAGGACGTGTACCCAAAAACAAAAAGCCGAAAGTATTCCCCTATCGTATTCACGACCTTCCGGACCCTGAAAAGTTGGATAACCTGGCACAGTTCATCGCCCGCTTCGGCTACAAACTGCGCACCGGCGGAACCAAAACGGATGTATCCAAATCCATCAACCATCTGCTGGATGATATTCAGGGAAAGAAAGAGGAGAACCTTATTGAAACCGTATCCATCCGTGCCATGCAGAAAGCACGCTATTCCGTGCACAACATCGGTCACTACGGATTGGCATTCGATTATTACACCCATTTCACTTCTCCCATCCGACGCTATCCGGACATGCTGGTGCACCGGTTGCTGACCAAATACCTGGATTTAGGCGGACGAAGCGTTTCCGAACAGAAATACGAAGCCCTCTGCGAGCATTCCAGCAGCATGGAACAGATAGCTGCCAATGCGGAACGCGCCTCTATCAAGTACAAACAGGTGGAATACATGACGGAACGCCTGGGACAGACTTACGACGGCGTTATTTCCGGTGTTACCGAATGGGGACTGTACGTTGAGCTGAACGAGAATAAATGTGAAGGAATGATACCTATCCGCGACCTCGATGATGATTACTACGAGTTCGACGAAAAGAATTATTGCCTGCGCGGACGACGGAAGAAACGCACATACAGCCTCGGCGACGCTATCACCATCAAGGTGGCACGCGCCAACCTGGAGAAAAAGCAGTTGGACTTTGCACTGGTTGAATAGGCGGAATTATCATTGTCAGTTACAAAAGCTTACCTACACATACATGAAGACAATTACTATTACAAACCGCTCGCAAATAGAAGATATCATCCGTAAATGCCCTTATTGTACGGTCGGGATTATCGACGGAGAGGGTAATCCGTATGTAATACCTATGAACTTTGCCTGGGAAAATGATACTATTTATCTGCATTCGGGCCCCGAAGGAAGTAAAGTAGAAATGGTGGCACGGCATCCGCAGGTCTGCATCACCTTCTGTGAAGGGCACGAACTGGTGTATATGCATAAACAGATAGCTTGCAGTTACAGCATGAAATCCCGCAGCGTTATCTGTAAAGGCAAAGTGCGTTTCATAGAAGATATGGATGAAAAGCGACGGATACTCGACCTGCTTATGAAGCAATATACGGACAATGCATGTAGCTACGCCGAACCGGCTGTACGCAATGTGAAAATATGGGAAGTGAAAGTAGATGAAATAAGCTGCAAATCGTTCGGGCTGAGGCCGAGTGAATTGAAATAATCTCTACAAAAAACTTTGCCCGAAGTTTGATTGCCACTAACCTGCATATTCAAGGTATCCCAGTCCTATACTCAGAATACTTCAGTCACATAGGTAGTCTCTGTATAGGACTGAGCACATAACTCATCATAAGGGATATTCCTCAAAGGCATACAACAGCGTCGACAAATAGCGTTCTCCCGTATCAGGGAGCAACACTACTATGTTTTTACCCTCATTCTCCGGCAACTGCGCCAACCGGATTGCAGCACTGACAGCCGCTCCCGAAGAAATCCCCACCAACAGGCCTTCGTATTTCGCCAGTTCCCGCCCGGTACGGATAGCGTCATCATTGGATACCTGCAAAATTCCGTCTACCACGGCACTATTATAGTTTTTCGGAACAAAACCTGCACCGATACCCTGAATCTTATGCGGGCCCGGTTTTCCGCCTGACAATACCGGAGAATCTTCCGGTTCTACGGCTACCACTTGTATCCGGGAGTTATGTTTCTTCAAAGCCGCACCCACGCCGCTCACCGTTCCGCCAGTCCCTACACCGGCCACGAATATATCGACCTTCCCGTCCGTATCCTGCCAGATTTCCTGTCCGGTAGTGCGCTCATGAACGGCAGGGTTAGCCCGATTATTAAACTGCTGCAAAATCAGTGAACCGGGAGTGCTTGCCTGCAACTCTTCGGCACGGGCTATAGCACCTTTCATACCGTCTGCACCGGGCGTCAAAACAAGTTCCGCACCAAGGGCTTTCAGCAGATTGCGACGTTCCGTACTCATGGTATCCGGCATAGTCAAAATCAATTTATAGCCTTTGGAAGCTGCCACAAAGGCAAGCCCTACCCCGGTATTCCCACTGGTCGGCTCAATAACCGTTGCACCGGGCTTCAACAGCCCTTTCGTTTCCGCATCTTCTATCATAGCCAGCGCAACACGGTCCTTTACGCTGCCCGCAGGATTAAAGTATTCCAGTTTGACGATGACACGAGCTTTCAAGTTCTTGTTTTTACCATAATTGTTCAACTCCAACAAAGGAGTATTGCCAACTAAATCAGTCAGGCGTTGTGCTATTTTTTTCATATCTTACAGTGAATTATCAATAAGACAAAAGTACGGCGGAGTCCGTTCATTCAAAATACCATAAATGTGGTAAATCCATACTATAAATGAGGGATATGTAGGAAAATTGGTGAGTATTTTATACCTTTGTAGCCACTTTATTAATAAAGGATATCATAATGAGTCCACTTAATTTTACTCACATCCTGACACAGGCAGTCGATGAGCTATCGGAAAGCGAATCCTACAAAGGACTGTTTCACCAGCACACGGACGGCAATCCATTGCCTTCAGCTAAGGCATTGTGCGATATTATCGAACTTGCACGTGCCATTATCTTCCCCGGATATTTTGGAAATTCAACGGTCAACAGCCGTACGGTAACTTACCATATCGGAGTCAATGTAGAAAGACTGTTCGACCTGCTGACCGAGCAAATATTGGCAGGACTCTGTTTCGGCAGTGATGACGAATGCAGTTGCTGTACCGAACTTCAACGTGAGGAGGCCGCATCAATTGCCGCCCGGTTCATCAGCCATTTACCTGAACTGCGTCGCATACTGGCTACGGATGTTGAAGCCGCTTACAACGGCGACCCTGCCGCACATTCGTTTGGCGAGGTTATCAGTTGCTATCCGGCCATACGCGCTATCAGCAATTACCGCATAGCACACGAACTGTTGGTACTCGGCGTGCCTCTCATTCCGCGTATCATCACCGAAATGGCCCATAGCGAAACCGGTATCGATATTCATCCGGGAGCTGCCATAGGCGGTTATTTCACGATAGACCACGGTACAGGTGTGGTAATCGGCGAGACTTGCATCATCGGCAAGAACGTAAAACTATACCAGGGTGTAACCCTCGGAGCCAAAAGTTTCCCGCTGGACCAGGACGGTAAACCCATCAAAGGCATACCCCGCCATCCCATACTGGAAGATAATGTCATTGTCTATTCCAATGCCACCATATTAGGGCGTATCACCATTGGAAAAGACGCTACCGTAGGCGGCAACATCTGGGTAACGGAAGATGTGCCCGCAGGCGCAAGAATAGTACAAACCAAAGCAAAAAAGTAAGAGATTTTATGATTTCAGAATTATAATCCATATCATATGCGTAATAGTAAAAATGAAATCATACCGGAATAAATCATAAATTATAAATCATAAATAAGTAGATGAGCGAACAATCATTCGAAATGATTGCCAAAACTTTCCAGGGACTGGAAGAAACATTGGCACAGGAACTGACCTCTTTGGGTGCAGACGAGATACAGATAGGACGTCGTATGGTATCATTCCGCGGCGACAAGGAAATGATGTACAAGGCGAATTTCTGCCTGCGGACCGCTATCCGCATCCTGAAACCTATCAAACAGTTTGTAGCGAAAAATGCCGATGAGGTGTATGAACAGATCAAGGCAATCCACTGGGAAGATTATCTGGATATAGATAAAACTTTCGCCGTAGACGCAGTTGTGTTCAGCGAGGAATTCCGCCATTCCAAATTTGTTTCCTACAAAGTGAAGGATGCCATTGTGGACTATTTCCGGGATGCATACGACAAACGCCCGTCCGTACGCATCAGCAAGCCGGATGTATTATTGAACATTCACATTGCAGAAACCAAATGCACTCTTTCTCTCGATTCATCCGGCGAGTCTCTGCACCGCCGCGGTTATCGTCAGGAAGCCGTGGAAGCTCCTCTGAATGAGGTTTTGGCAGCCGGCATGATATTAATGAGCGGTTGGCACGGAGAATGTGACCTGATAGACCCGATGTGCGGCTCGGGAACAATCCCCATCGAAGCTGCCTTGATAGCCAGGAATATCGCACCGGGCGTATTCCGTAAGGAGTTTGCTTTTGAAAAATGGATTGATTTCGACCAGGAGCTGTTCGATAAGATTTATAACGATGACAGCCAGGAACGTGAATTCGCTCATAAGATATACGGATACGACAACAACCCGAAAGCCAACGAAATCGCAACCCATAACATCAAGGCAGCAGGCGTATCCAAAGACGTAACGCTGAAGTTGCAACCTTTCCAGCAGTTTGAGCAACCTAAGGAAAAGGCTGTTATCATTACCAACCCGCCTTATGGAGAGCGTATATCTACCAACGACCTGCTGGGCTTATACTCTATGATTGGCGAACGGCTGAAACACGCGTTTACAGGCAACACCGCGTGGATACTTTCTTATCGTGAAGAATGCTTCGATCAAATCGGATTGAAACCTACTGCCAAGATACCTCTGTTCAACGGTGCTCTGGAATGTGAGTTCCGTAAATACGAAATCTTCGACGGAAAATACAAAGAATTCAAAAAGCAGGAAAGCGAAGAGGGTAATAAAGAGTATAGACCTTACGCTGCAAGAGAAAAAAGAGAATTCAAGACCGGAGAAAGAAGAGAGTTTAAATCCGGAGAGAAAAGGGAATTCAAGCCGAGAGAGAGAAGAGAATTCAAATCGGATGATAAACGGGAGTTCAAGCCTCGTGAATACAGAAAACCGGCAGACGGAGAATGGAAACCGAAGCGAGAATTTGACAGAGAGCGAGAATTTAATAAAGAACGTAAACCGGGAGAGTTTCGGAAACGGAACAACGAACGGAATAACGACTGAAACCGTTAAAATTAAAAGCTATGAACATAAAGAGAATCGGTAAGGCAATCATGGTATTGCTACTGGCAACACCTGCTTTATCTTCAATGGAGCTTATGGCACAAGACTTGAAAATGCCCACTCTGGAAGACCTTCTTCCCGGTGGCGCAACCTATCGTATCGCTGAGAACCTGCCGGGTTTGCAGTGGTGGGGTGACGTATGTATAAAACCCGGCATCGACTCTTTGTTTGCCGTCAATCCCAAAAACGGGAAGGAGACATTGCTCACAACCCGGGAAAAGGTAAATAAAGTACTCAACTCACTGATAACTCCTACGGAAACAACCGCAACACCCGGCCATAAGGGAAATAAAGTACAGCATTTCTACAATACCGAGTTTCCATGGCCGGACAAACCGTATATGCTTATCAAATTGCCTGCGAGATACATCGTTTATGATTTCGAGAAAGATGAATTCGTCAAAGGTCTGCCGCAGGCCGGAGAAAGAAACGGTGCAAACATTGACTATACCCCGGAAGGCGGACACATAGCCTATACCGTTAAGAATAACCTCTTCGTGGACAACAAAGCCGTAACCGAAGAACCCGAAGGAATTGTATGCGGGCAGAGCGCACACCGCAATGAATTCGGAATCGGCAAGGGCACCTTCTGGAGTCCTCAAGGAAATCTGCTGGCCTTTTACCGCATGAACGAAAGCATGGTAACTCCCTATCCGCTGGTGGATATTACTCCCAGAATAGCGCTGGTGGACAAGATACGTTATCCGATGGCAGGGATGCTCAGCCATCAGGTTACCGTAGGTATCTATAATCCGGACACTCAAAAAACCGTTTACTTGAATACCGGCGATCCTACCAACCGTTATTTCACCAATATCAGTTGGGCGCCCGACGGAAAGAGTCTTTATCTCATAGAGCTGAACCGTGACCAGAATCATGCAAAACTTTGCCGATACAACAGCGAGACCGGCGAACTGATGTCCACACTTATCGAAGAAACGCATCCCAAATATGTGGAGCCTCAACAACCCATCCTGTTCCTGCCTTGGGATCATACTCAATTTATCTACCAGAGCCAGAAAGACGGCTACAACCATCTGTATCTCTATAATACGGACGGCAAGCTCATCAAGCAACTGACAAAAGGGGAGTGGCTGGTACAGAACATTTTAGGATTCAATGCCAGAAAGAAAGAAGTTATCATCGCTTCTACGGAAGTATCTCCTTTGCAAAGCAACCTGTACAAGGTCAATGTCAATACCGGCAAACGTACTCCATTGGACAACAGCAAGGGAGTACACAACGGAATACTTTCCGCTTCGGGCAATTATATTATCGACCGGTATTCAACTCCGGATACTCCCCGCAAAATAGAGATAACCAATACCCAAAACAAGAAAAGTGTCTCTTTGCTCACTGCGAAGAATCCTTATGAAGGCTTTGTCATGCCTGCCATAGAAACCGGTACAATAAAGGCTGCCGACGGCAAGACCGACTTATATTACCGCCTTGTAAAGCCTGCCGACTTCGACCCGAATAAGAAATATCCTGCAATCGTCTATGTATATGGCGGTCCTCATGCCCAGATGATTACCAACGGCTGGATGAATGACGCACGCGGCTGGGACATCTATATGGCCAATAAGGGTTATATCATGTTCACGCTCGACAACCGCGGTAGCAGTAACCGGGGGCTGGAGTTCGAAAACATCACCTTCAGACACTTAGGTATTGAAGAGGGCAAAGACCAGGTAAAAGGAGTGGACTACCTGAAAAGCCTGCCTTACATAGACAGCAGCCGCATCGGCGTTCACGGCTGGAGTTTCGGCGGACACATGACTACCGCACTCATGCTGCGCTATCCGGAGATTTTCAAAGTAGGCGTGGCCGGCGGACCGGTCATCGACTGGAAATATTATGAGATAATGTATGGCGAGCGCTATATGGACACCCCGCAGACAAACCCCGAAGGTTATGAACAGTGCGACTTGAAGAACCTCGCAGGGCAACTGAAAGGACATCTGCTCATTATCCACGATGACCACGACGACACCTGCGTGCCCCAGCATACGCTTTCTTTCATGAAAGCATGTGTAGATGCACGCACCTATCCCGATCTGTTTATCTATCCCGGACATAAACACAACGTTTTGGGACGCGACCGCGTACATCTGCACGAAAAGATAACCCGATATTTCGAGGATTATTTATAAACCGGACACATTTTCAACAGTAAACAATTAAACGTATCCATAAAATGAAAGTATTATTGCTTGGCTCAGGTGGCCGTGAACACGCTTTGGCTTGGAAAATTGCACAAAGCCCCAAAATAGAGAAACTGTATATCGCTCCCGGCAACGCGGGAACAAGTGCAGTGGGCGAAAATGTAGCCATCAAAGCTACGGACTTCCCCGCCCTCAAGGCTTTTGCCCTTGAACATAAGATTGACATGATTGTAGTGGGTCCCGAAGACCCGTTGGTACAGGGCATTTTCGACTTCTTCAAAGAAGATGCCGCTACACAGCACATTGCTGTCATCGGTCCTTCTGCAAAAGGTGCGCAATTGGAAGGCAGCAAAGAATTTGCCAAGGAATTCATGCTGCGCCATCACATCCCTACCGCCCGCTATAAAAGCGTGACTGCTGCAACACTCGAAGAAGGACTTGCTTTTCTCGAAACGCTCACCGCTCCCTACGTTCTGAAAGCCGATGGCCTGTGCGCCGGTAAAGGCGTGCTGATTCTTCCGACTCTGGAAGAAGCCCGGAAAGAGCTGAAAGAGATGCTTAGCGGTATGTTCGGTGATGCCAGCGCAACAGTGGTTATCGAAGAATTCCTCAGCGGGATAGAGTGCTCGGTATTTGTCCTGAGCGATGGTGAGCACTATAAGGTGCTGCCTGTAGCCAAAGACTATAAACGTATCGGAGAAGGTGATAAGGGATTGAACACTGGCGGTATGGGTAGCGTAACACCCGTTCCGTTTGCCGATGAGGTATTTATGGAAAAGGTGCGCAAACGCATCATAGAGCCTACCATCAACGGACTGCGCGAAGAAGGCATTCTGTACAAAGGTTTCATTTTCCTGGGACTTATCAATGTACAGAACGAGCCTATGGTTATCGAATATAATGTACGTATGGGCGACCCGGAAACCGAAAGTGTCATGCTGCGCATCAAGAGCGACATTGTAGAGCTTTTCGAAGGCGTGCACAAGGTAAACCTCGACACCAAGGCAATGGAACTCGACACGCGCACGGCTGCCTGCGTAATGCTGGTCAGTGGCGGGTACCCCGAAACGTATCAGAAAGGCTATCCCATGAGCGGCTTTGACTTGGCAGAAACCACGGACAGCATTCTGTTCCATGCCGGTACCGCCGTAAAAGACGGGCATATCGTCACCAACGGCGGACGCGTCATAGCTGTCTGCTCCTATGGAGAGACAAAAGAAGAGGCTTTGAAAAAGAGTTATAAAGTGGCCGACATGTTAAGTTTTGAAGGCAAATACTTCCGTCGCGATATCGGATTCGACCTTTAACAGTCAATGAGAAGCCAAAGATTCCAAAATCGGGTTACGGCGGGACGATTTACGCTTCCCGCCGCCATCCTTATATCAGTAGCCTGCTGGATACTGAGCGCTATTCTGTTGCCCGATTTGGAGATACGGAAAGGCAATTACCCCCTATGGGACATATTCTATAGCTCATGTATTCCAACGTGGGGCACTCGTCTTTTCAGCTTCATCCTGTACTCCGTCATAGGGTATTTTCTTATCGGGCTGAACAACGCCTTTGCCATCATCCGCATGCGGGCCTCAGTACAGACAGCCATTTATTTCCTGCTGATTTCCGTTTGCCCTACCATGCACATACTGTATGCAGGAGATTTGGTAGCGGTCACTTTTCTCATTGCTCTGTATTTCCTGTTCAAGAGCTATCAGCAATCCAAATCTGCAAGCTATCTGTTTCACGCATTCGTATTTATAGGAATGGGGAGTCTGCTTTTTCCGCAACTGATATTCTTTGTTCCCGTATTTTGGATAGGCGCGTATAGCTTCCAGTCCCTGCACCCCAAGAGTTTTTTCGCTTCGCTTATCGGCTGGAGCGTACCTTATTGGTTTCTATTGGGCTATGCCTATCTATCCGGACACATGGATTTATTCTACCAGCCATTCCTGGAACTGGTGAATTTCCGCTCTATCCTATTTGGTTTCCGGCCTTGGGAATTGGCGACAATCGGGTATATACTCCTTTTATATATGGTCAGTTCAAGCCATTGTTTAATAGCCGGATATGAGGACAAGATACGTACGCGCAGCTATCTGCACTTCCTGATATTCCTGAACTTCTGTATTTTCGTCTATATAGGACTGCAACCCGCTCTGTATCCCCATCTGTTCTCTCTGCTGCTAATCGGCACCAGTATTCTGATAGGACACTTATTCGTACTGACCAACAGCCGGAGTTCCAACCTGTTCTTCATCATTATGCTGGTCGGATTATTTACTTTATTCGGATTCAATCTATGGACGCTTTTATAGATACACTCATACAACTCCTGATAGACTGGGGATATGCAGGGCTCTTTATCTCGGCCTTATTGGCGGGAAGCATCATTCCGTTCAGTTCCGAGCTGGTGATGCTGGCACTCGTCAAGGTAGGCTTGAACCCTGCCATCTGTGTTCTTGCCGCCACACTGGGAAACACAATGGGCGGCATGACCTGCTATTACATGGGACATCTCGGCAAGACGGACTGGATAGAAAAATATTTCAAAGTGAAGCAAGAAAAAATAGACAAAATGCAGCGTTTCCTGCAAGGTAAAGGAGCGCTCATGGCTTTCTTTGCCTTTCTGCCCTTTATAGGAGAAGCCATTGCCATAGCACTGGGATTTATGCGCAGCAACGTAATGCTGACTTCCCTTTCCATGTTTACAGGAAAACTGATACGGTACATCGTTATGTTATCGGCTCTTCAAGGCGCTTTGTCGGTGATGAGTGTTTAGCGGTTGGTAATTAATATTTAGTGATTAGCGGGTATGGAACGGATTATAGAACAGACGGAAGACGGAAGCACCACATTGTTTGTGCCGGAGTTGAATGAGCATTATCACTCGGTAAAAGGAGCGCGCACAGAATCGCAACATATTTTCATCGACATGGGACTAAAAGCCTCCGCCGCTACCTTGCCGCATATCCTTGAAATAGGTTTCGGCACGGGACTGAACGCTCTGCTCACACTGGAAACAGCCGGACTGGAGCAAAGGCCGGTTCACTATACCGGTATCGAACTTTATCCTCTGTCATGGGAAGAGGTGGATGTTTTACATTATAGCGACAATCCCCTGTTTAAGGAATTACACACGGCACCCTGGCACAAAGACGTGAACATTACACCGTACTTCACGTTACACAAGATACAAGGAGACGTAAATAAAGTGATGAGCGACAAGCAGTCAGCGATGAGTGACAGATTACCTGTTCATCACTCATCGCTAACCACTAATCACTATTTCGACCTTGTCTATTTCGATGCCTTTGCTCCCGAAAAACAGCCGGAAATGTGGAGCGAAGAGCTTTTCCGGCACATATATGCCGCCATGAACAACAACGGCATACTGACCACATATTGTGCAAAAGGCGTTATCCGCAGGCTTTTGCAAGCCATCGGATTTAGGGTAGAGCGTCTTCCCGGTCCGCCGGGTGGTAAACGCGAAATACTGCGGGCATCCAAAACAAAGGAATGAGCCATACACAAAAAACAAACAAAGTAACGGCCCCACAGAGCCACATATACAAAAAACCATAGATAGAATAAATGAAAAAGATATACTTTCTACTACTTGCAACTATACTGATAGCTTCCTGCAAACCCGGAAGCAAAACCAACAATAGGAGCGAAGGAAAACCGGTTATCACCGTTACCCTCGAGCCTCTGCGGTACCTCACCGAAGCCATTGCCGGCGACCGCTTTACGGTAGTCAGCATGGTTCCCAAGGGCACAAGTCCGGAAACCTATGACCCTACGCCTCAACAGCTCGTAGAGCTTGCACGCAGTAAGGCTTACTTCCGCATCGGCTATATCGGTTTCGAGCAGACTTGGACTGACAAGCTGACAGACAACGCTCCTCACCTGCAATTCTTCGATATGTCGCAAGGTGTGGATCTGATTTATGACAACACGCATGTTCATCATCACGCAGCCAACGAAAAAGAGCACCAACACGCCATCGGTGTGGAGCCCCATATATGGAACTCGGCCGTCAACGCCCAAATCATCGCAGGCAATATCTTAAGTGCCTTACGCAATATCGACAAAGGCAACGAAGATTTTTATCTGGAACGCTATAATACTCTTTGCCGGAAGATAGAACATACCGACAGCCTCATACGGCAAACGCTGGCGCCCCCCGGCGCAGACCATGCCTTTATGATTTACCACCCGGCACTCTCTTATTTCGCCCGCGACTACGGATTGCATCAGATTCCCATCGAAGCCGGTGGCAAAGAACCGTCTCCTGCACATCTGAAAGCCTTGATTGATACCTGCAGCAGCGAAAATGTACATGTCATCTTCGTACAGCCGGAATTTGACCGCCGCAATGCCGAACTCATCGCCCAACAAACCGGAACCCGGGTTGTTGACATCAATCCCTTATCTTACGATTGGGAAACGGAAATGCTGAATATAGCCCAAGCGCTGAACCCAATGAAGAACCAAGAATGAAGCAATGAAACCTATTATTGAAATCAAAAACCTCAATGCCGGATACGACGGCCGTACAGTACTTCGCGATGTAAACCTCACCGTTTACGACCGGGATTTTCTGGGTATCATCGGTCCGAACGGAGGTGGCAAGACCACTCTTATCAAATGTATTTTAGGATTGCTCAAACCGCTTTCCGGTGAAATATCTTTCACCTCTTCCCGCACGGCAGGCAACTTACAGCTCACCATGGGCTATCTGCCTCAATACAACAGCATAGACCGCAAGTTCCCTATCACCGTCGAAGAGGTGATTCTGTCAGGGCTCAGCAGCAAGAAGTCACTTATTTCGCGTTTTACGAAAGAACATAAAGAAAAGACACATCAAGTCATTGTACGCATGGGACTGGAAGGACTGGAAGAACGGGCTATCGGTGCATTGAGCGGCGGACAGCTTCAACGCGCCTTGCTGGGACGTGCCATTATTTCGGATCCCGAAGTGGTAATCCTCGACGAACCCAGTACCTATATTGATAAACGGTTTGAAGCACGCCTATACCAATTGTTGGCAGAAATCAACAAGGATTGCGCCATCATACTCGTCAGCCACGACATAGGTACGGTATTGCAGCAGGTGAAATCCATTGCCTGTGTCAACGAAACACTGGACTACCACCCCGATACCGGCATTACCGGCGAATGGCTGGAACGCAATTTCAACTGCCCCATAGAACTGCTGGGACATGGAACATTGCCGCACCGGGTATTGGGGGAACATCATCACCATTGATACCCCTCATATCTGTCTATAGAAAGCTAACAATATTTTTTATTGGGTACCTACCATTTGATAAATATCAATAACTAACATAAAATATTGGACAACTCAACCAAACCATAAAACTCATATCTAATAAAGTTACCTTCGATATCAAAAACAAATGAACTGCAGAAAAACATTATATAATGTCTTGGATACATCGTTACATAGCATATTCTTACAAACGTTTTGGAAGAAGCTTATCTTTTCTTCCAAAACGTTATACTCCAATAATATATTCTGCAAACAGTCAGAATTTCACAGGATAATCATTTAAAATAATAAATATCAATAAATTACTAATATAATCTTATACTCAAAATATTCATTATCTAAATTAAGGCTGGTATTCCCTTAACTTAAATTGGTACAATGGTAATTCCCCATTGATAATCCCTATTAGCAGGAATGAGATACTGCAAGTCAGGCATAGCTCCCCAACTATCATACCCGCCTACTCCCATTTGTTTCATATCAATACATACTTCTATAAAATTTCTTGGCACTATATCATTAATATGAGTCTGCCGTGGTCTCACATTTTTAGCAGCTATGATATCATGCTTTAGTTCTTCTTCATTACGATTAAGCCACTGATAATCTCGTTGAGTAGTTTCCTCTCCATCAAAATCCTCTACAGAATTACATAAAGCATTAAATCCCATAAGGCTATCTGCATATATTGTTAATCCCTTACCATTCTTTTCCGTTAAGGTTAACCAACGTGTATCTGTATGATGACCATTTTCTTGTGGCCGCACATATGGAAAATACATGCCATTTGCAGTATTTCTATAAAGACCTACAAATGCACCGGCATTACGATCAATATAGTTTTCTTCTGGCCCGCGCCCAAAGTAAGTAATCCGATTCATTTCTATAGGAATACGAAAACGCATTCCTATACGTGGCACAGTTAAAAACAATGGTCTTTTATGAATATCTTCATTCCCTGGAGTAAAAGTTGCCGCTAAAGTTTCTTCAGAAACATCTGCCTTCTTTGCTTTCATATCCGTCGCCGTAAAAGTATAATTTGCTTTTACTACACCTGATGGATAAATGCGATAAATAACATTATACTGATTCCCGGCTGGTAACAAGTAAGTAGCAGCCACAACAGCAGCCTCCCCTTCCATATTAATATCAGTAGCTGCAACTTTGAAGTTTTTACTAGCTTGTTTCCATATCTGTAAGCGCTCAGGCATTTGGTTACCATAATCATTATCATTAGGAGCACGCCAAAAATTTGGCTGAAAGCCAAAACCATCCTTAAAATATTCTACACCGTTCACTTTATAAGAAGTAACCAAGCCATTCTTTAAATTGAATATAAAACGAACTTTAGAAGATTCAACAGCCACAAAACAGCTATCCTTTCTACAGGTTAAAGTAGGACCATCCATTTTGAAAACTTGAGGTAATGGATTTATGGGAAGGCGAAACTGCTCCTTAGCAATCTCATAACCTATAGGAAGTAAAGCCTCTGGTTCAATAGTTGTTACACTGAACTCCACAAAATATTCTACGCCACTCCTCGGTTTCAAGCCACTTACATCCACATTTAATAATTTACTTTTTTGAGGAGCGATGTCTAAATACAACTTACCAGAACGAACTATCTTAGCATTTTCTTTTATCCAATAATTAATTTGATATTTTTTCAAGTTAGTAAAATAAAAACGGTTCCATATTCGAAATTTACCAAAAGCCAAATTAATTGCCTCAAAAGCTACATTCTGATGTACATACTTTACCTCACAATAAGCCGGATGAGGAGTACGATCTGGGCTGACAATACCATTACAACAAAAATTTCCATCACTCGGCATATTGTTCCCAAAATCTCCCCCATAAGCCCAAAACTGGCAGCCATTTACATCTTGGGTCAGAATACCTTGATCTACCCAATCCCAAATATATCCGCCTTGCAAATTTGGATATTTATAAATAGCTTTCCATTGTTCCCAAAGACTACCCGTAGAATTCCCCATTGCATGGGCATATTCTGAAGGAACAACCGGGCGATCACTCCCTTCTTTCCCTATATTTTCTAACCAAATGGCAGTAGGATATTGCGGAACATACATGTCTGTGTTCCATTCCCACTGCGCACGTTCGTAATTTACAGGACGATTCATTATATTTTTATCAGCCTGTTTTATCCACAAATAAGTCTGATAAAAATTATATCCATTCCCGCCTTCATTACCTAAAGACCAGAAAGTAAGAGAAGGATAATTCTTATTACGCTCAAACATATTAACCGTACGATACATATGTGGTTTTAACCATTCAGGATTATTACCCAAAGTACCGCCTTTACGTAAATCATAACGCATACCATGACTTTCAATATTAGCTTCATCATATATATAAAAACCATATTTATCACACAATTCATAAAAACGACGATCCTGTGGATAATGGCACAAACGTACAGTATTAATATTGGCACGCTTCATAAGTTCAAAATCTTTACGCATCAAATCTTCCGTTAGATAATGACCTGTTTCTGGATTATGCTCATGAATATTCACTCCTTTCAGTTTCAAAGGCTGCCCATTAATCAACAAAACAGTGTAATTTTTTCCATTTTCAGCTTTCTGTTCTATTCTTTTTATTTCAATACGACGAAAACCAACATTAAAAGGAACTACCTCAGTAGATTCTCCATTTTCTTGAATAGTCATTATCAATTTATATAAATTAGGAGATTCCGAAGTCCAAGTCTGCACATCCTGTAGTTGTCGTTCAAAAGTAACAGTTTTTATTCTACCAGAAGGCAAGAGTAATTTTGTTTCACCTGAAGCAACAATTTTGTTTAACGCTCCAATCAACTCATAACAAACTTTCAATGCAACAGTACTATCCTTATGATTCTTCATATCAATAGCTACCTTAAAAATACCATTCTTATAGCTATCATCCAATGTAGAAGTTATTCGAAAATCCTTAATTGATGCTTTAGGTTGTGAATACAAAAAAACGTCCCGTTCAATTCCACTTAGACGCCAAAAGTCCTGACATTCCAAATAAGAGCCAGTACTCCAGCGATAAATCTTTAATATAAGTATATTTTTCCCTGGCCGTAAAAAATTATTAACCAAATATTCAGCTGGATTTTTAGAATCTTCATTATAACCAACTTCCTCACCATTAATATACACATAACAGCCAGATTTCGCACCAGCTATGTGTAAGTAGATGTCACGTCCATCCCAACCGGCAGGTATAGTAAATTCCTTACGGTAAACACCTACTGGATTCTGTTCGGGCAATAGCGGAGGTTGCGGGTTACTAGGTTGGAATTCATAACATTGATTAGTATAAATTGCTGTACCATACCCTTGAATTTCCCAATTCCCCGGCACTTTAATCTTATGCCAATTTGTAATGGAAGTTGAAACATCAGTTATATCTTCAGGAAGGTCTTTATAAGATTCTACATAATAAAAATCCCAAATGCCATTCAAAAGCTTATAATATGGACTATTTTCAAATTTTCCTGTTAACGCTTGTAAACGGTCAGAGTATGTCATAAAAGAAGTGCGAGGACTTTCTGTATTCACAGAAGTAACCAGTACATCTTTCCAATAAGGCAATGACGAATATCTGAATGAACGTGACGAAGCCCTTCCATGCCCTTTTACAAGAATGGAATCCTCCGTAATATCTACAATAGAATATGCATTCTGAGTTTTCGTCTCAATCATCCCTTCTTGTGTTATCATCGGAATTCCTTTATAATAACCAAATGCACCAGCATGGTGATGTCCGGAAAAAACTGCCTTTACACAAGAATATTTTGAAATTGTATCCAGTATTTCCATATTGTTCAAAGCTGTAAATTCACTTTGGGGATAAAGGGGATGATGTGTAAAAATCAAGGCATTATAACCTTTTTCTTCACATTCAGCCAATAAGTTATTGAGCCATGTCATCTGTTTTTTACTGATTCCCCCATTCCACCGATGAGCCTGCTTTCCTCCAATTTGTTTTATATGCTCTAACATCTCAGCTAATTCCTGCTCTTTTTCAGTGCCTTTTACATTGGCATAAGCCGAAACTTCATTGGTATTCAGCATAATGAATACCCAATTCTGCTTTTTGAAAGAATAGTACGCTGATGGCATATCTAACTGTTCATAAAGTATAGCATCATCTGTCACTTCCTTATAGTCATGATTGCCTGTAATATGATAAATTTCATTGTCAAGGTGTGATAGATAGAACTTTATCGAATCTAAATCCATATTCTTCCTATCAATAATATCTCCCAAATTAACAGTAAACTGAACATTTTGTTGATTAAAACAGTCAATGCAAGTATCCAATTTTTGCAATGCTTGTCTATAAAATCGAGTATTCCCTGGTGGACAATCTCCATATTGAGTATCGGCAAATAATCCGAACCTGATAACCGGAGAAGTATTTTGTGCTACTATACCGCTTCCTACAAAACATAGATATATAAATAACCTGATAAATCTATCCATAACGAATCATTTTACATAAAACAAAGGAAAAATCTGTTGCGAAAAAGCAACAATATTCTAAACGAAATGAAGAATCTGCAGACAAAGCTTGAATGTTTACAGATTCTTCACTCGCATAAACAGAGAAAATATATAAAAAGACCTTATACTTTTCTCTCTCAATCTGATTAATTCATTTTTTTCACATCCGATTCACTCAAAACTCCTTTATACAATCTGGCATATACAATTTTCCCAATAAAAGAATTTTGAATAGAAGGAATTACCACATCACGATAATCTCCGCCAATTCCCATCAAATAATCCGGTGCCTGATTTTTTTGGGGGAAATTAAATGAGCCAGAAACTTTCATTTCTTTCACCTTATTGCCGTTAAGGTACATCCTAAAAGTGGTTTTATTATATGTTACAACAGCGTGATAATATGCATTCTGCCCCACTTGTATTGGTATTTGAAAATTATTGTTTGGTAACACCCATTTATTATTTGCCCTATAGTAGAATGCAAGTTTATTATCACTGGTCATTTCATATCCTAATCCACCACTTTCCATCGAAGAGAATGGATTGACTCCTCCATCAGGAGAAAATAAGATCTCCATTGAAAACATTCCTTGCATTGCATTTCCAATAGCATCTTCTTTAGTGTATGGAACATAAAAAAAATTAGTTCCGTCAAAAACAGCTTCGTATTTTGCATATAGAGTATTCCAACGGGTTACGATTGCATTTGTTGTACCTTGAACCACTGGTAAAGAAGAAAGAACCTTACCTTTATTTGTCGCTACACCACTATCTGCAAATTGCACATCCAACACAAGTTTTGGAATCTCTTCATTAGGGAAACCTATAATAAGCACGGCCAAATGGCTATATTTCTTTATCTTTTCCTGAATATCAGGCTCATTATAATATATCCTATAATTCCAGGCATACTGTTTTACTGGCCTATTATTAACTTGCGCATTCTCAAAATTAGCTTTTATAACTTCATAAACATCTGAATCAAAACTTATCCCATCTACATTATTCTCTTGCATAGACTGCAACCAATTTTCACAAATCTCTCTTTGTTGCTGTTCTGTTTTTCCTACCAAGCTGTTCCAAGTCGAGTAAAAACTAACATTCCATCCATCATTGGCAAATGAGGTTAAATGAGTGATATAACGACTTTCAACCAAAACACGATCTTTAATGTCATATTTACTATCTAAACGGTATAAAGTCTCACGAATGATTTTTTCATTTTCATCGGTACTCAAATCTTTAAAATCAAGCCACAAGAAATTAAAATCTGGTTTCATCTGAAGAAGATCATCCATATATTCCTCAAAAGTTTTTCCCGTTGAAGTTTCTAATTCATGCCCAATCATCAGTACAGGGTTGCCATTTTCTCGAGAAACATGAATATCTACTTCAAAGTTAGTAATTCCATAATCAATAGCATCTCGTAACTTTACAATATCATTACATTTATGTGCACCTAATATCATTTCATCTCCCAAAGCATAAGGACAAAAATTGCTCTTTGTCAACGGAACCTCATTATTAACATTCAGCAAATCAGAGGAGCATGACGAGAAAAGTATAAATCCCAATATCATGCTCAATATAAAGCTCTGCTTTTTCATAAAGATTATTATTTTAATAATACTAAATTAGGTTATCAATCCCATCCCGGATTATTTGGCTTCAGAGCAAGATTTCTCTCGATTTCGACTCCAGGTATAGGCCACAACATATCTCTATCAAGAAATGTACGAGTCATCATTCTTCGTCCAGTCGCTCCATATACATCTCCTGGAAGTACATCTTTAGCAATATTCCAACGGCGAAGGTCGAACCAACGATGACCTTCAGCAATAAGCTCAACAGCTCTCTCGTGTTTAATGCGTTCAAAAACTTCCGATTTTGTTGTTGCTTTTAGCCAAGTAGCACCACTATTGATAGCAGGCATATTAGTAGAAGGTCTTTGGCGTACTTTATTGATGTACTCAACAGCTGTAGTCTGATCATCTAATTCATTCTTGCATTCGGCATACATCAAATATACATCAGCTAAACGAATCAACGGAAAATTAATAGGTGTATCTTCGCGGTTATTAATTTCTCCATTCATATTACCTACTGGAACAAATTTTCTAAATATATAAGACTCTCTTCTATTAGTTCCTACCCGAATAAAACCATTTACTTCATTAGGGGTTTCATTACGAGCAATCACAAATTCACAAGTTTTCGGAGCCTCATTCACCCAGCCATCATAAGTAGTATAAGGCATTATAATAGTTTGCATCATCCTAGGATCACGCTGTTTATACATAGCAAGTAACTTATCCCTATTTTCTGGATATGCTTCAATAGCCTTACCTCCTTTAGTCAGTGTACAAACATAAGTTTTATCCTTTACCTCTATACTAGTTGTGAAACCCGGAATAATTTCTTCCCAATCAAAAGGGCGTCCATCTTGATATTCATACATATCCACTAGTTTAGTAGAAGGCAATGCAGAAGCCCAATCACTGCCATAAGTAGCGCGGTTTCCCATATAAAAAGCAATCGGCATTCCATAATCCTTACCTACTCCACCTGAGTTTTGGATTGCGAAAATCATTTCATTGCTCTCATCTCCTTCAGGAGTAAACAATTTGGAATAATCCTCATATAAAGAATAATTATACCCTTTACCAGATTTATCCAAAATAATCTCTTCAAAATCAGCGACTGCCTTTGTATACTCTTTCATATATAAATACACTTTTCCACGCAAGGCATAAGCTGCTCCCAAAGTAGCCCGTCCATACTCACTTACATCCCAATGTACCGGTAAATTATGAGTAATAGCAAAATCCAAATCATCAAGAATAAATTTTAAGACATCTGCTTCTGTACTTCTAGGTTTCTTCATATTGTTATAGTCTGTACTCAAATTAACAGACTCGTCATATAAAGGCAAAGCTCCATAAAAATTGTATAATTCAAAATAAAACAGAGCACGCATAAACTTAGCCTCAGCCACATACTGCTCTTTCTGACTTTCGCTCATACTTTCTATTTCGGCTATTTTCCGTATAACCAAGTTGGCTCTCATTACACCATCAAAAAGTGACTGCCACTTTTTCTCCACAAAACTGGAACGTTCATTGTAAATACCTGTGATAACATCACTGTATGCCTCGTTACCAAAACCAGTACCAATATCGGACATACTATCAAAAGTAAACTTCAACCCAAAAGCATCATCTACCTGCATTGCTGCATATACCCCCATCATGCCTTGTTTGGCATGCGTCTCTGATTTCCAAAAAATTCCATCACTCACTTGATCGGATGGATATCTATCCAAATCATAACAACTGTTCAAGCTTAAAGATGCTAATAATATACCTGCCAATAATTTATATTTTTTCATAAAGCATTAATTTAAAATGAAAGATTAATACCAATAACAGCTTGTTTCATTGCCGGATAATCAACACCATCTACTTCAGGATCCAAACCGTCATACTTTGTAAACGTAAAGAAGTTTTCTAAACTGCCATAGATGCGGATACGTTCGACTGGTAAAGAAGGGAATGCAGATTTTGAAAAGCTGTATCCCAATTGAATATTCTTGATTTTAAGGAAAGACCTATTCTGAATCCAAAAATCGCTGATCAAAGTATTCCGGTTATCGTTAAACTCTAAAAGACGAGGATACTTAGCAGTTCCTGGCATTATACCTTCATGCCAACGCCCATCGGCAATCTCCTTATTTAACTGATAACTATGACGAACAGAAGGACGGAAATAATTATCTAGCCAATAAGTTTCCACTCCAGTAACTCCTTGCAAAAGAACAGAGAAATCAAATCCTTTATAAGCACCACCTAAATTTAATCCAAAAGTACATTTTGGAGTAGCACCATTGCCTATCACTGTACGGTCATCATCATTAATAACACCATCGCCATTAATATCCTTATAAAGCAAGTCTCCCAGTTCCGGCGTATTAGAAGGAAAAGTTTTCTTGACTTTCCCCGTAGCTGGATCAATCGGAGTATTATCTATCAGCTGTTGAATATAAGCTAAGTCTTCTTCAGTCTGCACAATACGATCTACAACATAACCATATTGCACATTTATAGGATGACCTTCCTTAATCATATCAGCATTCGTAATAGCACTCTCATTTCCTTTAAATTTAGTAACCTTATTCTTGATGAATGTTACATTCCCATTTATAAAATACGAGAAATCTTTGATTTGGTCATGCCAACCTAAACTGACTTCCACGCCTTTGTTTACTACAACACCCGCATTTTGCCTAGGAATAGACGCATTACCATTTACCAATGGAGCTGGAAGATCAATTAAAATATCTTCTGTCTTCTTATGAAAATACTCTAAAGTACCACTTAAGCGATTCGCAAAAAAACTAAAATCTATTCCGGCATTAAATATCTTAGTTTTCTCCCAAGTCAGATTAGCATTAGGAATAGCCAACATAGCCAAACCTGTAATAACATTGCTATTCAAAACATAATTGGATGCACCATACAAAGCCTGTGCATCATAATTACCTTCAATATCTGAATTGATAGCTCTCAATGTGTTATTACCTAACATACCATAAGAAGCACGTAACTTAAGATTGCTTAACGCTATTTTTTCTGCAAAATCTTTAATAAAAGGTTCCTCACTAATTCTCCATGCTGCAGAAGCTGAAGGGAAATATCCTCAACGATTCCCTTTTAAGAAACGCGAAGAACCATCAGCACGAAAGTTTGCTTCAACCAAATATTTATTATCCCAATTCAATTTAATACGCCCAAAATAAGAGCGCATCACCCACTCTACCATATTACCAGAAGATGTAGCTGCACCAACAGCTCCATCAAGTGCACCTAATCCCGGATCAATCAAATCTTGTTTTGTTGTCTTGAACCATTTATAGCGAAAAAGTTCCTGACTAGCTCCCGCCATTATACTATAGTCAAGCTTTGAAACTTTATTCTGATAGGTAGCAGTTACATCCATCAGATAATTATTCCATTTATAATCACTATCCATAAAGGAAGTTTTGCCTATTCCGGTAGAAGTCACTGTTTCATTCTGAAAATTCCATTGTTCAATAAAAACAGGCTTGGAATCACTTGTTTTATTACGAAGCATATAGTTAAATGAACCCGTTAATGTCAAACCTTTTAGCGGGACTAAAGTTCCATAAAAACGTGCCTTCAAGTATCTGTCTTGATTTTCGCCATCTGTTTTATATAAACGATATAGAGGATTGTTGGCCGCATTCTGAGGATCATCTTCACCATTGTTAGTAGCTCCAAATCTACCATCAGATGCGCGGAATACCATACCAGGAGAAGTAGCTGCAGCATATGTAAAGATGTCCTCCATCTTATCTGTACCAGGTTCTGTAAAAGCTACATATCCATTTATATTAGCTCCCAATTTTAACCAAGAAGCCACATCCATATCTAAATTTATGCGTGCCTGTGATTTTTTATAACCAGAGTTCTCCATAACTCCCGGATTATCTAAAAAGCCAAATGATGTATAAAAACGAATTTTATCTGAACCACCACTAATAGAAACGTTATGATTATGACTCAATGAAGTCTCGAACATAGCATCCATTAAATTTGTATTCGGATACTTCAAAGCATCTTTCCCTTCATTTTGACGCCATAAGTCTATAGAGTTGGTAGAATATGTGGTTGGAAGATTAGAATTAGTAAGTCCCTCATTTATTAACTCCATATAATCCGCATAATTAGAAACCAGGTCAAAAGTTTTCCCCACAGATTCCCATGAAATATAACCATTATATTCCACCTTTACCTTTCCTTGCTTACCTGTACGTGTAGTAATCAAGATAACACCATTAGCAGCTCTTGAACCATAGATAGCAGCAGAAGCTGCATCTTTTAAAACAGAAAGACTTTCAATATCTTGGGGCTGAACACTACTCAGAGAACCTTCTACTCCATCAATAATAACCAAAGGAGCCGAATTATTCAATGTTCCTTGACCACGAACCATAATAGATGCAGTATTTTCACCCGGTTTGTTAGAACTAGAAGTTACTTGCACACCGGCAGCCATACCTGCCAAACCTTGTGACACATCCGTAATCGGACGGCTTTCCGCCAGATCTGCTACATTAATATTATTTACAGAACCAGTCAAATTTACTTTCTTTTCCGACCCATAGCCCACAACTACAACTTCATCCAAAGCTTGTGCATCCTCTTTCAGAGTTATTTTTAAATCTGTAATATTAGCAGAAATTTTAATCTCCTGAGATATATATCCAATATATGAAATCAAAAGTATATCACCTGTAGATACACCAACAAGGGTAAAGTTTCCATCTATATCCGTTATCACGCCATTTACTGTGCCTTTTACTATCACATTAGCACCAATAATCGGTTCACCAAATACATCTAAGACAGCACCTTTGATTGTCTTTTGCTGCATAATATTTTCTACTATATCCGCATGGGGTGATATAGAAACAGATCCAGTTTCTACTGCCCATAACGATCCAGTAGCAAGTAAGACCAAGGATGCTCCCAATACTATTCTTTTAGAAAGAGAGCCGTAGTGTTTAACATTCATTTTCATAAGTATTTTAAAGATTTGTTGTTTTTAACGTTGCAAGTTTACATCTTTTTACTTTATATTCATTATGCAAATTATCCAAAGTCACTATTAAAATTATCCATGGACATTTTTAATAGAATTCAGGAAGATTTTCATAGTTCATGTTACATTGCTATTTCCATGTCATACAGATTTCACTCCTGCTACCATTAAATACTCCCACCATAAAATAGAAAGACTTAGACTTTTAGTCTATCAAAATAATCAGTCCGACAATAATCCCATATATTCTGTATTATTGTACAATCCATTTTTTTCTAAATGAATTAATATTGCAGTGTTAAATCTATCCGATTTATAAAACTGAATTTGAATAGAATTTTAGAAGATATCAAAAGCAGCCAACACTTATCAAATCTTTAATAGAAATATGAAAACAAAAATTATTTTTTTAATTATCCTTTCTTTTTATCTGTCTGAAAATGCATTTGCTGGAGAAAAAGTAAAACAACCAATAAACGAAAGGAAACAATGGAGTGACCTTTGCTATAAAATAGCACAACCAATTCTAGAAAATATGAGCAAAGGTGAATTACAAAAAAACATGCAGTTAGAACTTAGTCCTACTTGGGATGGACGAGATAAACGGGTTAGTTATATGGAAGCTTTCGGACGTTTGATGGCTGGAATTTCTCCTTGGTTATCTCTATCTGATGACAATACACCTGAAGGGAAGCAACGCAGTCAATTACATAAATGGGCACTCCAATCATACAAAAACGCTGTAAATCCCGAAAGCCCAGACTATCTTTTATGGGAAGGTCCTACCCAAATATTAGTGGACGCCGCCTATATTGCCGAAAGCTTTCTCCGTGCTCCTCAAGCAACTTGGGAACAACTGGACAAAATAACCCAACAACGCTATATCGAGCGCTTCAAAAAATTGCGCACAATTCGTCCGGCATATAATAACTGGCTCTTATTTCGCGCTATGACAGAAGCATTTCTACTTTTCATAGATGAAGAGGCCGATCATTTTGCACTCACAGTAGCCATGAATAAACTCAACGAATGGTATCTTAGCGACGGCTGGTATTCTGACGGTCCAGAATTTGCTTTAGACTATTATAATTCCTATGTAATGCATCCTATGTTTGTGGAAATACTGGAAATTTGTCAAGCAAAGGGCTTCCCTACTCCCATCAGTCCCAAACTTGCAATTCAACGCATGCAAAGATTCAATATCTTTATTGAAAGACTTATCTCACCAGAAGGCACATACCCAGCCTTCGGACGTTCTGTAGTATATCGATTGGGAGCCTTTCAATCACTGTCACTTGCTGCCTGGAAATACGGATTACCCAAAGTACTATGCAATGGACAAGTCCGAAGTGCATTAACTTGTGTCATGAATAATATGTTCTCTATAGAAGGTAATTTTGATGACAAAAGTTTTCTCAAATTAGGATTTGTCGGTCATCAACCAGAATTGGCAAATTATTATACCAACAATGGAAGCTTGTATATGACATCGCTTGTTTTTATGCCATTAGCCTTGCCCGCCAACCACCCATTTTGGAGTGAACCAGCTGCTGACTGGACTTCTCGAAAAGCATGGAGTGGCAAATCTTTCCCTATTGACGGACATCACTCTCTACGTAATTAACAATAAAAACATTATATCAAAAAAATACCATGAGAAAACATTTACTCTTATCTATCCTATTGGTCTGGTCGGTTAGTATTTATGCACAACAAGCCAAATATGTATTTTATTTCATCGGTGATGGCATGGGAATTAACCAAGTACAAGGTACAGAAATATACCGTGCTGAACTAAAGAAAAAAACGGGAATCTCCCCTTTATTATTTACCCAATTTCCCTACTCTACTATTGCAACCACCTATTCAGCGAGCAACCGTGTAACTGATTCCGCAGCTGCCGGTACCGCACTAGCAACTGGACACAAAACCCAAAATAGTGCAATTGGCGTATTAAAGGATCAGAAAACTCCCATAAACAGTATAGCCGTATGGGCTAGAAACAAAGGGTGTCGAGTAGGTATAGCTACCAGTGTAACTGTAAACCATGCTACCCCAAGCGCCTTCTACGCACATGCAGCCACACGTACACTCTATCATGAGATTGGTAAAGATTTATATAAAGCTGGGTTTGATTTCTATGCAGGTTCCGACTTCAAAGAAAGCACAAATCCTAAAAATCCTTCAGCTGAAAACCTATATACAATGGCCGACAAAAATGGTTACATCATTGCTCGTGGCTATAAAGAGTACTTGAAAAAGAGCAAAAAAACTAGAAAAATGATTTTATTTCAAACAGAAGAGGCTTCAAAACATGAAATAGCTGCTATACCTTATGCCATCGACCGTCAAAAGGGAGATATGACACTTCAAGATATTACCCGCTCTGCCATCAATTTCTTATCCAAAGATATATCAAAAGGTTTTTTCCTTATGGTAGAAGGAGGAAGAATAGATTGGGCTTGCCACAGCAATGATGCTGCAACTACCTTTCATGAAATCATAGATTTTGATAATGCTATCAAGATAGCTTATGAATTTTATTTACAACATCCTAATGAAACCCTTATTGTGGTAACTGCTGACCATGAAACCGGTGGTTTTGTCCTAGGAACAGGTTCTTATAACCTTAACTTACAAGTTCTGAAAAATCAAAAAGTAAGTGAAAACGGCTTTACAAGAATTGTAAATAAAATGCGTACAAGAACCAATAATCAAGTAAGTTGGGAAGCTATCCAACAAGCACTAAAAGAAAATTTTGGATTTTGGGATAAAGTAAAATTGACAGAAAAACAAGAAGCTCGCTTAAAAGCCACTTATAATGAAAGCCTGCAACATCAAAAAATTAATTTGGAAAAAAGCGAATACTCCCAAGACGAACCTATCGCAGCAGAAGCCAAACGTATCATTAATGAAATTGCCCAAATAGGTTGGATTAGTGGTGGACATTCAGCAGGCTATGTTCCTGTTTTTGCAATCGGAGTAGGAGCTGAACTATTTCAAGATAGAATAGATAATACACAGATCCCTGCAAAAATTGCTCAAGCAGCCGGATATATACAAGAATAACAACTAAGATTCATTTGCTACAACTCTTTTCTGATAATTCTGCGGGGTACATCCATATTGGTTCTTAAAACAACGGCTGAAGTATACCGGAGAACTGAAACCAGTCCTATCGCTCGCTTCAGATATGGGCAAATTCGGGTATTGTCGGAGAAGGGTTGCTGCATATTTCAAACGATAATTCAATACAAAGTTATTAGGTGTCATACCAGTCAATGCTTTAAACTTGGAATACAGCAATGAACGCCCGATGCCTATCCCTTTGCATAATTCCGGTATATTAAAGTCTGGATCATCCATGTGTTCTTCTATTATTTGAGAAGTTTTACGCAATATTTCCTGATCAAGCGGATTTATACTAGTCAAATCAATTTCAGACAAAGGTTGTTTTTGAAGTTGATGCTGTATCAACAAACGATTCCTTACCAAATTATTGGCCCTTGCTAAAAGCAACTGTGCATTAAAAGGCTTACTTATATAATCATCAGCACCACGATTTAACCCCTCTATATTCTGCTCTGTAGTATTAAGTGCTGTTAACAGAATAATTGGAATATGGCACAAATCAATGTGATTTTTTATCTGCAAACACATTTCAGTACCACTCATTTCAGGCATCATAATATCCGATATGATTAAATCCGGTTTATATTCATAAGCTAATGAAAGCCCTTCTTTACCATTATTCGCTAAATAAACTTGATAAAATGGCTCAAAGAGCTGTTGCAAAATATGCAATAACTCATTGTTATCTTCTACTAAAAGAAGCTTACGTCCATCCCCCCGCTCTGATTCATGCAATAAATTATCCTCTGGCATTGATGTATTAACCTGATATTCAACCACGTCTTTCGATGGTAATTCAGAAGTAATAATTTCTGGAGTATTATCCATAAACTGAACATGTTCATCATTCTGATAAACATTCATATTAAGCGATAAAGTAACTGTAAAAATACTTCCCTTACCAACTTCACTTTTCACGCTGATTGTACCATGATGTTTTTCTACTATACTTTTTGTAAGGGCCAATCCAATACCTGTTCCTGGTGATTGTTCGGTTCCCTTCTGATTTTCTCCTTGATAGAATCGATCAAAGATATGAATTGAATCAGAAGCAGGAATGCCACAACCGGTATCGTAAATCTGTATTTTTACGCTTCCGCTATCCGTTGCTATTGTCATTCCTATCTCCCCACCTTTAGGAGTATATTTAAATGCATTTGAAAGGAGATTGAAAAAGACTTTTTCCAATTGTTTTGCATCAAACCAACAGATTATTTCTACCGGATTACAAATAAAATTATAGTGAATATCGGATTGATGGGCATAATCACTGAACGAAAGGTATATCTCCTTTAGAAATTTACCTATATCTTGTTTCCTTATCTGCAACTTAAAACAATTCAGTGTAAAGCGTCTGAAATCCAAAAGTTCAGATACAAGGTTTGTCATTTGCTGAGCACTCCGCTTTATCTTCAATATCTTATTATATACCTGTGGAGATAACAATTGATTTTGTAATAAAGTATCTATATGGCTAACAATTAATGTCAACGGAGTACGAAATTCATGACTTACATTAGTAAAAAAGACCAATTTGGCATGATTCAGCTCTTCAATATGCTGCTTTTCCATACGCTCTTTTTCCAACGATTGTGCTAAAGCCAATTTGGTTATTCGATTCCACGCATAATACGCAATGACAGAACCTATTGTAATCAAATAAAACATCCATGCCCACCAAGTCAAGTACCAAGGAGTAGCAATATGAATAATCAAACTGATTGGAGACAGGTTAGAAGCATGTGCCATACGCACATATAGAGTATAAGTGCCAGGATCAAGATTTGTATATCTAGCTTCTGAAACAGAAGTATAAGTCCATGTTTTATCCAAACCATCCAGTTTATACTCAAACCCTTGTTGGGCATGCTCATTCCGATAATCAGAACGGGCAAATCTGACAAGTAAATTGCTTTGGTCTGAACCCAAATTTAATTCTTTTACGAAAGGTAGTGCAGCAGTTAATACCTTCTCTTTAGGAGAAGGAAGTATTAGTTCATTATCGATATAAAGAGTAGAAAAATAAAGAGAATTAATTTCTACTTGAGACGTTTGAAATTCTTCTTCACTCAACAACGTTACACCTTTTGTATCACCAATATAAATCCTATTAGCAGAAGACACATAAATGCCACAATCACGAATTACAGGTGCTTTAAGATAAATTTCTTTCTGTACCAACCTTATAAAAGTCTGTTCTAACGAATTAAATAGAGTAATTCCTTGGTCACCAGTAAGAATAAATTTATTATCAGTGGTTTTCTTCATATTATAACAGTAATTACTGGATAATTCACTGTTTGATGTATTATAAGCAATAATTTTCTTTGTATGTCTGTTATAAAACAACAATCCACTTCCTAAAGTACAAACATAAGCACCATCTTTCACAGCAAGAATACGTGCTATTCCGCCTTGATAACCCATTTTTTGTATGGGAACAGATCTTTTTTGTGATAAATCATATAAAGAAACAATTATAATCTCATCTGATTGATTAACATATAAATTTCCAGCATCATCAATATCGAAGTTTGTACAGTAAGAATCGGGTTTGAATAAAAAAGTAAAAAGATTACTCACAGGATCAAGTAAGAAAATACCTTCACGAGAAGAAAGATAAAGTTTTCCATTCCACATTTTTACTTGATAAATAAAATTATGTGGAGCCAGATTCCCTCTTGAACTATGTTCTTGATAATTATAAAACTGATTCTTTTGGATGTCATAACGGGATAATCCACCTAAATGGGTCCCTATATATAAGTAATCGTTTTTCTCATCATAACAAATACTTTTGATATTATTATATGGAATAGAGTTCTGATGACCTGCAGTAAATTGATGTATTAACTCCCAATTCTCATTAACGCAGCTAATACCTCCACCATCTGTACTTATCCAAAGGTTACCATGTTTATCTTCGACCATCTCACCTATGTAAGAATAATAAAGATTAGAACGATTGCCAGCCTGATAATCATAATGCACAACACCATTACGATCCGGACTGAAGTAATTAACTCCTCCATAATAACTCCCTATCCAAATAGTTCCTTGCTGATCCTTATAAAGAGAGAAAATAGAAGGATGATTCAATCCTCCTACATATTGGGGAATCTGTATTAATGTATAAGTCTGCTTTTGAATATCATATTTTTGTAAACCTGCAAAAGTACCAAACCAAATATTATGTTCATTATCCTCCACAAAAGCTCGTACCTGCGGATTACGGATTCCGATATTACTAGTAGGAGTGTGAGGTACCTTTTGCAATACATCATTTTTTAAACGATACAATCCCTGCATACGTGTACCAATCCAGACCTCTTGATTCGAAGCTTCGAAAATACTATATATATCTATACCACTCAACATAAAATGGGATAATCCTAAAGACTTACGAGGAATAATACAAAGCCCATCCACCATGCCGACATAAATATTGGTATCACTAACCGTCAATGTATTTACTGTATGAGAAGGCAACCTCAAAACAAACTGCAACTGTTTCTTTTGGCAATCATAAGAAAAAAGAGAGTCATTACAAGTATACCAAATTTCATTTCTACAAGCAGCCAAAGCTGTAGTCACATTACCTTTCGTATATTGTTTATAATCAGAATAAAAAATATTATAACCAAATAAATTATTATCTGCTATGAAAAAAATATTACCTTCATCATCATGTACAATAAAAGAAATATAATTTCCTATCCAAAGGCTATCACCTTGTATGTTAGTTATATTACCTTTTACATAAGTAATTTGTTCTCCATCATACATATTAATGCCTTCCTGAGTTCCAAACCACATTCTTCCCAAACCATCTTGTGCTATACTCAGAACAGACGGTTGAGATAATCCATTTTGCAAACTTAGATTACGAAAATACTCTGCATTTGCCGAAAGAATATTTAAGAATGAAAACAATAAAAATATGATTCGGTTTTTCATTAGTTTTTTATATTTTATATGAATACAAAAATACGCAAAAAAGAGACAATAGAGAAATCAAAAGACTATAAATATAATATATACAAAACTGTCATCCAATAATTTGATGTTCTATTCTTTTCTTGTTCTATCATCAATTTTCACAATTAAAACACTTAATAGTCCAAATCTTGACTTTTTCTCTAATATATTTCCACCTCATCTAAATTAAATGTGCAATTTTCCCTAAACTACAATCAGTTCCAATTTTAAAATTCCCCCTATATCTCTAAACCAATCCTAATAATCCGCCTTATTGTCACTTATTTAGAACTGAAATCATTATCTTTGCGCCCATATATGCCGAAATTAAAATAAAACCATAACGAATTTCATCCGAATGAAACAGTACAAAACCGTAAACAACCTGATTGGTTGGATTACCTTTATCATTGCAGCAACGGTTTATTGCATGACTATTGAGCCGACTGCAAGTTTTTGGGACTGCCCGGAGTTCATTACCACCGGCTATAAGCTGGAAGTAGGACACCCGCCCGGTGCACCGTTCTTTATGTTAGTAGCCAATCTGTTTTCTCAGTTTGCTTCCGATGCCTCTACCGTTGCCAAGATGGTGAACTACATGAGTGCACTGATGAGCGGCGCTTGTATCCTGTTCTTATTCTGGAGCATCACTCACCTGGTACGCAAACTGGTTATTACCGATGAAAACAACATCACCAAAGGACAACTGATTACTGTCATGAGCAGCGGTCTGGTGGGTGCATTGGCATACACATTCAGTGATACGTTCTGGTTCAGCGCCGTAGAGGGTGAGGTGTATGCTTTCTCCTCACTGTTCACGGCAGTAGTGTTCTGGCTGATATTGAAATGGGAAGATGTGGCGGACGAGCCGCATTCCGACCGCTGGCTGATTCTTATCGCCTATCTCACCGGATTGAGTATCGGTGTTCACTTGCTGAACCTGCTCTGTCTTCCGGCTATCGTGCTGGTATACTACTATAAGAAAGTGCCCAATGCCAACGCAAAAGGTTCGCTGTTAGCACTTCTCGCATCTATGGTGCTGGTAGCGGTTGTGCTGTACGGTATCGTACCGGGCATCGTAAAAGTGGGCGGCTGGTTCGAGCTGTTCTTTGTCAACACGCTCGGCATGTCTTTCAACAGCGGTGTCATCGTATATATCATCTTGCTGGCGGCTTGCCTCATCTGGGGTGTATACGAAAGCTACAATGAAAAGAGCAAGTCGCGTATGGCACTCTCGTTCATACTGACCATAGCCATGCTGGGTATTCCTTTCTATGGTCATGGCGGCAGTTCCGTCGTTATCGGCATTATCGTTATCGCGTTGCTGTGGCTCTATCTCAAACCGGGCACGCAGGAGAAGATTAAGGAGAGATACCGCGTATCGGCACGCACACTGAACACATCACTGTTGTGCACCATGATGATTGTTATCGGATATTCATCCTACGCGCTTATCGTAATCCGCTCCACCGCCAATACGCCGATGGACCAGAATTCTCCGGAAGATATCTTCACATTGGGCGAATACCTGGGACGCGAACAGTACGGTACACGCCCGCTGTTCTACGGTCCGGCTTACTCCTCACAGGTAGCCCTGGATGTAAAAGACGGATATTGCGAACCGCGCATCTCCTACAACGGAACCAAATACATCCGTAAGGAAAAGGCCACTGACGACGAGAAAGACAGCTACATCGAAATCCCCGGACGCATCGAATACGAGTATGCGCAGAATATGCTCTTCCCCCGTATGTACAGCAGCGCTCATGCCAACCAATATAAGGCATGGCAGGACATCAAGGGATATGACGTACCCTACGACAAATGCGGCGAAATGATTATGGTGACTATGCCTACGCAGTGGGAAAACATTAAGTTCTTCTTCTCCTACCAGCTCAACTGGATGTACTGGCGCTATTTCATGTGGAACTTCGCCGGACGCCAGAACGACTTGCAGGGTAGCGGAGAAATAGAACACGGCAACTGGATTACCGGTATCAAGTTTATCGACAATATGCTTGTAGGCAATCAGGACTTGCTGCCGAAAGAGCTGAAAGAGAACAAGGGTCATAACGTATTCTACTGCCTGCCGTTGCTGCTCGGAATTATCGGTCTGTTGTGGCAGGCCTATCGCGGACAGAAGGGTATCCAGCAGTTCTGGGTAGTGTTCTTCCTCTTCTTCATGACCGGTATAGCGATTGTGCTCTACCTGAACCAGACACCGAGCCAGCCGCGCGAACGCGACTACGCATATGCAGGTTCGTTCTATGCTTTCGCCATCTGGATTGGTATGGGCGTGGCAGGCATTATCCGCCTGTTGCAGCATTATGCCAAGATGAAGGAACTTCCCGCCGCCGCTATCGTTTCAGTGGCCTGCCTTTTCGTTCCCATACAGATGGCAAGCCAGACGTGGGACGACCATGACCGCAGCGGCCGTTATGTGGCACGCGATTTCGGGCAGAACTACCTGATGTCATTGCAGGAAACGGGTAATCCGATTATATACACCAACGGCGATAACGATACCTTCCCCCTGTGGTACAACCAAGAGACGGAAGGCTTCCGTACCGACGCCCGTACCTGCAACCTCAGCTACCTGCAGACCGACTGGTACATCGACCAGATGAAGCGTCCCGCCTACGACTCTCCTTCCCTGCCTATCACGTGGGACCGTATGGAGTATGTAGAAGGTACCAACGAATATGTTCCGGTACGTCCCGAATACAAGAAGAGCATCGATGCCCTGTATGCCGAAGCAGAGAAACAAGCCCTGAGCGGCAACACCGAAGCACTGGTAAACGTGAAGAAAGAATTCGGCGAGAATCCTTACGAACTCAAGAACATACTGAAATACTGGATACGCAGCAAGAACGAGGACCTGAAGGTAATTCCTACCGACAGCATCGTGATGAAAGTGGATAAGGAAGCCGTACGCCGCAGCGGAATGATGATACCGGGCGATTCCATCCCCGACTACATGCACATCTCGCTGAAAGGCAAACGCGCCCTCTACAAGAGTGAGCTGATGATGCTCGAAATGCTGGCGGAAGCCAATTGGGAGCGTCCTATCTACATCGCAGTCAGCGTAGGGCCGGAGAACCAACTGAACATGGGCAACCACTTCATTCAGGAGGGTCTCACCTACCGTTTCACTCCGTTCGATACCGATAAGCTGGGTGTGAAAATAGACAGCGAAAAGATGTACGACAACCTGATGCACAAGTTCAAGTTCGGCGGCATCGACAAACCGGGCATCTACATTGATGAGAATGCCATGCGCATGTGCCACTCGCATCGCCGTATCTTCTCCCAGCTTGCACAGCAGTTGATACGCGAAGGCAAGAAGGATAAGGCTAAAGCCGCACTGGACTATGCCGAGAAGATGATTCCCGCCTTCAACGTGCCATACGACTGGCAGAACGGCGCCGTACAGATGGCCGAAGCATACTACCAGTTGGGCGATTCTACAAAAGCCGACGACATGATGAAAGCCCTTGCCGACAAAGCCGTGGAATACCTCACCTGGTATCTGAGCATGGACGACAACCGCTTCTCCATCTCTACCCGTGAATTTGAATATCACTGGGCAGTGCTCGATGCTGAAGTGAAGATTATGAGGAAATACAATTCCAAACTGGCGGAAATCTACGCTCCGAAGGTAGAAGAGTTGTACAACTTGTATGCGGAAAGATACGAAAGATTACAAAAAATGGAAAAAAAATAATGCCGGTACACGGTAGCGAATGAGCGGATTACCGCAGGTACATCCTGCCGGTAAACCTGCCCATTCGCCACCGGATGCCCGGCATCAGTCAATAACCGTTAACCACCGATTAACCGTGTTTATAGAACAGCCACCCGAGTTTGTTCGTAAGTTATATCCCAGCGCCGTATGGCGAATGGACCCGGACGAGAGAGCCGTCTATCTGACTTTCGATGACGGACCTATCCCCGAAGTTACTCCGTGGGTACTCGACTTGCTTGACAAATACGACATAAAAGCCACCTTCTTTATGGTAGGTGACAATATCCGTAAGCACCCTGATGAATTCCAAATGGTTGTGGAGCGGGGACACCGCATCGGTAACCATACCTTTAACCATCTCAGAGGATTTGAATACAACTTCAAAGATTATCTGGCAAATGCCGAGAAAGCCAACGAGGTAATGAAAACAGACCTGTTCCGCCCTCCGCACGGCCACATGGGATGGACGCAGTACATGATACTGAAACGCCGTTATAAGATAATAATGTGGGATTTGGTAACCCGTGACTACAGTAAGAAACTTCGCGGACCACAGGTGCTTGCCAATGTAATGAGATACGCCCGCAACGGCTCCATCATCACATTTCACGATTCCTTAAAGTCCTGGAACAACGGCAACCTGCAATATGCACTGCCACGGGCAATAGAATTTCTGAAAGAAGAGGGATACGAGTTCAGACTGTTATAGAATTATAGAGTTATAAAGTTGAGAGTTGAAAGTTTTCATGCAGCACAATTGCGCAGCCTGACTTTCAACTCTCTACTCTTTTCAGTTTACTTTTACCGTCAGCGGATTACGCACTTTCTGAGCGAAATCAGCCATATATCGGTTCCAGGCATCGGCAGTCTTGATATCTGCCTTATCCCATGCAAATCCCCAATAATATACATATTCCGAACCCGGTTCGTAGTCGCTTACAGCAAGTACATGACCGTCGGCATTGTTGCGTTCTTTCTTTTCCTTTTCAGAGAAAAGTACGGTTTTCGCATCTTTGACAACAGCGGGAACCGCAGCACCCATAAAGATTTTACCGTTATCGGGACCGGTCGTAGGGTCTACATAAGTAATGTAACCGTTAGCAGCATCGGCAACGACAGCTCCATCGGGTTCATGCAATACGATGCCTGCAACGATAGGCAATGTTTCTTTCAGATTACTGTACGATACGGCAGTCTTGTTCAAATGCGAGCCGGCATCAAGTGTAATCAAACGTGTTTCTACCACGGTCGAATCTCCCTTTACAGTCAGCGGAGTAAACTCCAGCTTCACCGTAAAACGTAACGGGCCGTTATCCAGAATCTCCTGGTTCTTATAGCACCACGGATAGATAATCGTATCGTTTACCATCAGTGCGGCTACACCGGCTCCCAATGTAGGACCTACCGCATAGCAGTCCATCCCATAACCGTGGTCGATGTGATAAGAACGCTCGCGGCTTAACTCGGCAGCAGCCTTCGGGTCGGTCTTTTTCAGTTCGGCAATCTTGGCAAGCGTTTCCTTGTCCAGTTCTTTGGCGTACATGGCCTCCAGCATCGGTTCGGTAGTGTTATACTTCGTAAACAGGTCATAACCGAAACCACGCTCTCCTTTAGCCTGCAAAGCAGGACCGTAAGCGCGGAAAGCCACCAAATCATTCTCCCAAGCCATATCATCCATACGTTCGGGATAGCATCTGCCGCAGGCCTTTACATCAAAAGCCTCAGGCGTACCGGTTTGTATGGTGTACGTAGCGGTGCCGCCAGCAGCTATCGCAGCCGGGAATATAACCTTGCCGTCGTACGTAATCTGATAAGGCACTTGCTGCCCGTCGGCATTCAATACTACAATCTGTGCCGTGTCCGCCAAGCCCAGGCGGTCTGTAACAGTTTCCATAGACACCTCTACCATTTCATTGGAGCGCTCCATGGCCAACGGATTGGTTACCGTAACGGTCACCGTCCTGCTGTCGTTGCAAGCGAAGCAAAACAAGGCCGTCATACCTAATAAAAGAAGTTTCTTCATAGTGAATAAATAATGTGATAAAGTGGTAATGTAACAGGATGGTAATGCGATAATGCAGCAGGTGATGAAGCAACCTTATTATAAAAAATAAGGCGGTAAAGCAATATCCTCTATCACTTACCGCCTCACTACCTTATTACCTGTTATTTCGGTTGTTTTCCGATGTAAGCCAAGATACCGCCGTCAACGTACAGAATATGTCCGTTCACTGCGTTGGAAGCCTCAGATGCCAAGAACACAGCAGGACCTGTGAGTTCTTGCGGATCCAACCAACGACCGGCCGGAGTCTTAGCGCAAATGAATGAATCGAACGGGTGACGGCTGCCGTCAGCTTGTTTTTCACGCAACGGAGCAGTCTGCGGAGTAGCGATGTAACCCGGGCCGATACCATTACATTGGATGTTGTATCCACCGTATTCGGAGCAGATGTTACGAGTCAGCATCTTCAAACCACCCTTAGCGGCAGCGTATGCAGATACAGTCTCACGACCCAGTTCGGACATCATGGAGCAGATGTTGATGATCTTACCGTGACCCTTCTTCATCATTGCAGGCAGAACAGCCTTAGAAACGATGAACGGAGCATTCAGGTCGATGTCGATAACGCGACGGAAATCGGCAGCTTCCATTTCGTGCATAGGGATACGGCGGATGATACCTGCGTTGTTAACCAGAATATCAACAGAGCCCACTTCTTTTTCGATAGTAGCCACCATAGCCTGAACAGCCGGTTCATCGGTTACGTCGCATACATAACCATGTGCCTTGATACCCTTTTCGGCATAAGCAGCCATACCTTTGTCTACCAGCTCCTGGTTGATGTCGTTGAAACAGATTTTCGCACCTTGTTCTGCAAAAGCCGAAGCAATGGCAAAACCGATACCGTAAGAAGCACCTGTTACGAGGGCTACTTTACCTTCCAGAGAAAAATTCAAATACTGATTCATGATGTTTATTTATTTTAGGTTGAAAAAATAGTGTTATTTCAAATCGGTAATCAAGGAGAAATCCTGGTCGCCGTAATCCAGATTCTCGCCGCCCATCCCCCATATAAAGGTATAATTGTGCGTAGCTGCGGCAGAGTGGATAGACCATTCGGGAGAAAGGACAGCCTGGTCGCCCTTCATCCACACATGGCGGGTTTCGTCCACCTCGCCCATAAAGTGGCAGATAGCATGGTCTTCCGGAATCTCAAAGTAAAAATAAGCTTCCATACGGCGGCTGTGGACGTGTGCCGGCATTGTATTCCACACACTGCCCGGAGCAAGTTCCGTCATGCCCATTTGCAATTGGCAGGTCGGCAGCACCTGATTTACCAGCATCTTGTTGATATTACGGTGGTTGGAGCCTTCCAAAGAACCCATCTCAGCCACTACCGCATCTCTCTTCGTCACTTTCTTGTCGGGATAGTTGCGATGAGCCGTTACGGAATTAAAATAGAACTTGGCCGGATGAGCCTCGTCCTTGCTCTCAAAAGTAACTTCACGGTCGCCCGAACCCAGGTAGAGGGCTTCTTTATAATCCATTTCAAACACAGCGTCGCCGGCTCTGACCACGCCCGGTCCGCCTACATTGAAAATACCCATCTCGCGGCGGGTCAGGAAATAAGGGGCTTTCAACGGGTCGATAGCCTCCAGTTGCAACACCTCACCCACCGGCATGGCACCACCTACCACCATACGGTCGTACATGGAATATACCATATTCACTTCATTCGGGGAGAATACTTTCTCTATAAGGAAATCACGACGAATTCTTTTCGTATCATAACTTTTCGCATCTTCCGGATGCGCAGCGTAGCGGATCTCATAGTTCGTTCTCATGATTATATTACCTTTCTTTAATTTTCAAAATTAACAGCCAGCGGTACGTCGTTTACGTACACGATTGCAAATGTAGCAAAAGAAAACGGCAAAACATTGCTTTTTTGTCCTAATTATCTATCAATATTGTACAAAGAAAGGAAAAATCATCAGAAATGTCCTAATATTGAATGAATAAATCAAAAGAAAAAATAAAAGAGAATCCTATAGTTGCCAACCGTGCCATCTATATGGCAAACCCGTGCCATATAATAGACAAAGTTGTGCCACTATATTGGCACAACTCATATACTAATGAAAAAAGCTCCGACAATCATCGACTGTCGGAGCTTTTTTCGTTGGACTACCAAGATTCGAACTTGGACAAACAGAACCAAAACCTGTTGTGCTACCATTACACCATAGTCCAAACATATGCGCTTTCTGTTAAAAAGCGGTGCAAAGATAGAAGTATGTCCCGAAATATGCAAATATTTCGGGACATTTTTTCATATCCCTATATTATTTTGCAATAATCAGATAATAGTTCTTCTTGCCGCGTTGCACCAGCAGATACTTGTCATCCAATAAATCAGCAGTTGTAACAACCTGATCGAAAGCAGCCAGTTTTTCTTTGTTCAAAGAGACGCCGCCGCCCTGCACCAGCTTGCGCATTTCGCCTTTCGATGCAAATACAGCCGCATTGTCTACGAACAGATCAACTGCCTTTACACCGGCAGCCAGCGCATCACGGGATACCTCAAACTGAGGAACACCCTCAAACACTGCCAGCAAAGTATCTTCGTCCAGCTTTTTCAACGCCTCCGATGTGGCATTGCCGAAAAGAATGTTGGACGCATCGACAGCCGCGTTGTAGTCCTCTTCGGAGTGTACCATAATGGTGACTTCCTTGGCCAGACGCTTCTGCAGGACACGCAAGTGCGGAGCTGCTTCGTGCTCGGCCGTCAGAGCCTCGATTTCTTCCCTGGACAAAGAAGTGAATATCTTGATGTAGCGGGCTGCATCGGCATCGCTTACGTTCAGCCAGAACTGGTAGAACTTATAAGGAGATGTATAGCGGGGATCGAGCCATATATTGCCGGATTCCGTCTTACCGAATTTACCGCCGTCCGCCTTTGTAATCAGAGGGCTTGTCAGGGCAAATACCTCACCGCCATTGGTACGGCGAATCAGTTCGGCTCCCGTGGTGATGTTACCCCACTGGTCCGAGCCGCCCATTTGCAGCTTGCAACCTTTGGTTTCGTACAGATGCAGGAAATCGTAGCCTTGCAGCAACTGATAAGTGAATTCTGTGAAAGAAAGACCGTCGCGGGCTTCACCGTTCAGACGCTTCTTCACCGAATCCTTAGCCATCATATAGTTTACGGTGATATGCTTGCCTACTTCACGGGCAAAATCAAGGAAACTGAAGTCCTTCATCCAATCGTAGTTGTTCACCAACTCCGCACGGTTAGGGGCATCCGAATCAAAATCCAAAAACTTGCTCAACTGCTTCTTCATGCCTGCCATATTGCGCTGCAATGTTTCTTCAGTGAGCAGATTGCGTTCCGCCGACTTACCGGAAGGGTCGCCAATCATACCCGTAGCACCGCCTATCAGTGCCAACGGCTTATGGCCGCAACGCTGGAAGTGACGCAATATCATCACACTGCAAAGGTGTCCGATGTGCAGGGAGTCTGCCGTAGGGTCGAAACCGATATATGCAGTCACCTGTTCCTTTGCCAGCAGTTCTTCCGTACCCGGCATCATATCGTGGAGCATGCCACGCCATTTTAATTCTTCTACAAAATTCATCGAATGATTAACTATTAATTATTTGATTTATACTTTGTCTGCGACAAAAGTACGACTCTTTATCCGAACAAACAACTCTTATTGTTTAAAAAAGACTTTGGCGATATTTTCCCGTATCGCTTCCGTGAGTTCCGCCAAAGATACGCGACGGACTTCGGCTGCCCGGCTGTATAAATCCGCAACCGGCACGGAGCTTTCGTCAGTTTCCAGGAACAGACGGTCGGCAGGAGTTATCCGCAGCGCCTCTTCCTGATATTTCTCCCCGAAAGAGAGATAAAACCCATGCCTCAGACATTCCTCCGCCAGAGCCGCTTTCCCGCGAAAACCATGAATAATCCAGGGGTTGGCCGGCTTTATCTGCTGTTTCAACTTCAGCAACTCACTCATAGCCTTTACCAAATGAATGACCAAAGGCTTGTCAAGCTCCACAGACAACCGTGCCTGATATTCAAAAACCTTTATCTGCACAACCATCGGAGCATCGGCCAATTTATCCAGTCCGGCTTCCCCTATGGCAAGAACCTGCGGATGCCCGGCTAAAGAAGCCAAAACATTCATTTCATTCCGAACAACCGGAGTAACGGTTGCCGGGATATGCCAGGGATGTATGCCTACCGAATACCACGCCCCCTCTTCCGGAACAAAAGTATCGGGATAACGGTTCGCAATAGCCGTTCCGGGCACAGGCGGCAAGCGATGCGTATGTATATCGACAGGAAATTTCATGGAACAGGATCATATCCGGAACCACCCCAGGGATGGCAACGCAATATACGTTTTACCGCCAGATAAAGGCCTTTGAAAGGGCCATGTTTCTTAATAGCCTCAACTGCATATTGAGAACAGGTAGGAGTAAATCTGCACGAAGGGGAAGTCATGGGCGAAATGCACTTCCGGTAAAAATAAATAGGAAGCAACAGCAGATATGAAAGCAGGCGTTTCATGGCTTCATAGGCGCTACGGCTGCCATATTCGCATCCGATACGGTAACTTTCTCAACAATACGCGCCAAAGCAGTCTTCACCCTCTCTTCTATTACGGAAGATTCCGTCAGCTGGTCGGAAAGGTAAATAAAGGCAATGGCCAACCGGCACTTCTTTTCTGCCAAAGCGTTCAACAGTTCATGTTTGTTTACACGGTAAGCCTCGCGTATCTGACGCTTTACGCGGTTGCGCTTCACCGCACGTTTGAAGCGGCGCTTCGAAACACTGATAAGAATGGAAGCATCCGCCTCCAGCTCCTCTACCGGCAAATACACCACACGCAACGGGAAGACCGAAAACGAACGCGAACCGCCCGCAAACATCTTCTCTATTATCTTTTTTTTATTCAGCCTTTCGACTTTATGTAAGGTATTCGCCATGAAGTATAAGGTATAATGTAAAATATAGAGGGGGATATGAAAAAACGGGCTACAGGTAGTGCTGCTAAGATTCCGCAGTCTGCCCGCCGCCCGTTATTGCTTCGTTACGATTATAAATGTATCCGACAGGCTTATAACTTATAATTCATAACTTATACTTCTTTTCACTTTCCCTTGTTGTTCTCCTTTATGAACATATCAAGCGCTGCCGTCATAGAGGGCGCCTGCACACTGGGAGCTTCCAAATCCAAACGGAGTCCGGCATCACGGACAGCCTGTGCTGTTGTAGAGCCGAATGTTCCGATTTTAATCTCTTTCTGCTCGAAATCCGGGAAATTCTTCTTCAAAGAAGACACACCGGCAGGGCTGAAGAATACCAGCATGTCATAGTCAAACTTTTCATCCGGAGTAAAATCATTACTTACCGTACGATACATGACTACTTCCGTATGCTGGATTTTACTCTTGTCCAACAGATTCTTAATATCGTCTGTATGTACATCCGACATCGGCACCAAATACTTTTCAGTCTTATGCTTTATAATGGAAGACAACAGGTCATCAAACTTTCCGGTATTTCCAAAGAAAATCTTACGCTTGCGGTATTGTACATATTTCTGAATATACAAAGCAATCGCCTCCGTCACACAGAAATATTTCATGGTCTCAGGGATTGTTACGCGCAATTCCGTACAAAGATGAAAAAAGTGATCGATTGCATGACGCGAAGTGAAAATAACGGCGGTATGATCCAATATAGAGACCTTCTGCTGTCTGAACTCTTTTGCTGAAAGGCTCTCTACTTTGATAAACGGGCGAAAATCGATTTTCACACCGTACTTCTCGGCAATGTCGTAGTAAGGAGATTTCTCTGATGCCGGTTTCGGCTGCGACACAAGTACTTTCTTAATTTTCAACGTCCTAAAATTTTATTATCAAATAATCGTTTAGTTGTATCACTCCTTGGTATAGCATAAAACAAGGCATGATTTCAAGGGCACAAAAGTACAAAATTAAAAGGAAACTGCCATGTAAATTGCTACAAAAAAGCTTGAACCACTTATAGAACATCAATATTTTAGTAAAAAAGGCTAAAATCAATCCAATTATTACTGTAAGTTGCAGACTTAAATCGAAATAAACAATAAACAGTACAAACGGGAAAAGAGTGAAACCAAGATAATAAAGCAGGGTAGAATATGACTCAAGCCAAAGAGTCGTAGTACTTTCGTCAAAAAAAATCCAACCTAATACAGAGTATAAAATCCATTTCAGAAATAAATACAAAAGACTTATCCCGATATAAAGCCCCAATAGCGCAAAAGGCGGAACATGATGCACCAATTCTGGCTGAATATCATTGCAGTAATTAAAAATGCAGACCCCGGAGAGTATGCAAGTCTGCAAAATCAACAATAGCAGGTAGCGCATATCACCCGCCGTTGAGGTTGCAAATATGCTGGTACGCTCACGATGCAACAGAAAATCCTTTACCAGCTGCAACAGAAACCTGCGGCTACGGGAAAGCACATAGGCCGACAGAAAAAAACAACATAGCAGCACAATGGTGATGCCGTCGTCCATTCTCGGAGAATAGGGAATAGGCACACCGTCCGCTCCACCGGGTATCCATGCCGCCAACCAACTCATCATATCGCTGCAAACTTACGGATAGAGGCATCCCACAAAGGTACGGTATGTACCAGTTCAACCGCTTCCCCGGCTGTCGCGGCTACATGCCAGATGGTACTGTGCTGCGCACGCATGAAGTTTTCGTCTACAGCCTTCTGCAACATAGCCAGCAACGGGTCGAAATACCCCTTGATATTCAATATGACTATCGGATTCAGATACAGTCCCAATTGTTTCCAGGTAATGACTTCGAGCAATTCTTCCAAAGTACCGCAACCGCCGGGCAATGCAATCACAGCATCGCTCAAATCCGCCATCAGTTGCTTGCGTTCATGCATATTTTCCACCTCTACAAGCTTGGTCAGTCCTGTATGATGCCACCCCTGCTCAATCATAAAACGGGGTATCACTCCGGTCACCTCACCGCCTGCCGCAAGTGTGGCATCCGCCACTGCAGCCATAAGTCCCATATTACCAGCACCGTTCACCAAACGGATATGCCGCTGCCCCAGCAACGTTCCCAGTTCACGGGCGGCATTAAAAAAAACGGGGTCTATTTTAGTGCTCGAAGCACTGTATACACATACGGAGGTTATCTTATTCATCATCTTTCAGCTATATCAATTATTACCTTGTTGCAAAGGTATATGATTTTAAGGAGATTTGAAAAAAGAAGCTGCTCATTCTGCCCCGGAATATTCCGAAGGCAGAAAGGCAGCTTTCTATAACAAATAGCTGTAAAGCTATGCTGATTACTGTTTTCTTTAACGAAGAACGGAGAATTAGAGGCCGAAAGCCGCTTTTACCTTATCAACGTAATCCAGTTTCTCCCAGGTGAACAGTTCTACAGTCACGTCTTTATCGCCTTCATAGCGAGACTTGAAGTGTTTGGTGACAACCTGCGGCTCACGTCCCATATGACCGTAAGCGGCTGTTTCCTGATAGATAGGGTTACGCAGCTTCAAACGGTCTTCAATGGCTTTCGGACGAAGGTCGAAAAGCTCATCGATCTTTCTGGCTATCTCGCCGTCGCTCATATTTACATGGCTGCGCCCGTAGGTATTTACATATATATTGATAGGACGCGCCACACCGATGGCGTAAGATACCTGTACCAGCATTTCATCCGCCACACCGGCAGCTACCAGGTTCTTGGCAATGTGACGTGCAGCGTATGCGGCACTGCGGTCTACCTTGCTGGGGTCCTTACCGGAGAAAGCGCCACCGCCGTGTGCACCTTTACCGCCGTAAGTATCCACAATAATCTTACGTCCGGTCAAACCGGTATCCCCATGAGGACCGCCGATTACGAATTTGCCGGTAGGATTCACATGATACTTGATATTATCGTTAAACAGCGACAATACTTTCTCGTGATGGATAGACGCAATGACACGGGGCATCAGGATATTAACGACGTCGTTACGGATAATGCCCAACATCTCCTCGTCCGCCTTCAACTGTGCAGTTTCGCTGTCGTCGGCAGGCTGAATGAAATCATCGTGTTGGGTGGAAACTACAATCGTATCGATACGGACAGGATTGCCGTTATCATCATATTCAATGGTTACCTGGCTCTTGGAGTCCGGACGCAGATACGTCATCACCTCTCCTTCGCGACGGATATCCGCCAGCACTTGCAGGATACGGTGGGCAAGATCCAGGGAGAGCGGCATATAGTTTTCCGTTTCGTTAGTGGCATAACCGAACATCATGCCCTGGTCGCCCGCACCTTGTTCCATAGGATCCTGGCGCTCCACACCACGGTTGATGTCGGGGCTCTGCTCGTGAATGGCGGAAAGCACGCCACACGAATTGCTCTCGAACATATACTCGCCTTTGGTATAGCCGATTTTCTTGATTACTTCACGCGCGATAAGTTGAAGGTCAACATACGCTTTGGTTTTCACTTCTCCAGCCAGCACTACCTGTCCGGTAGTAACCAGAGTTTCGCAAGCTACTTTCGAACTGGGGTCATACGCCAACAGTTTGTCAAGCACAGCGTCCGATATTTGATCGGCCACTTTGTCGGGGTGTCCTTCCGACACCGATTCGGATGTGAATAAGTATCCCATTTCAATTAGAAATTAAAAATGAATAATTAAAAAGGAGATGAGGAAAGCGTCATTAATGAGTAGGTATGCAAATCCCGGTACACCGGAGTACCGTCAGAAAAGGATGTGTTTTAGCATTTTTTTCCGTGGTTGCAAGCTACCCAAATCTTTCCACATATCGTTTTCGGCTGCAAAGATAAAGGTTTTATGGGAATATGGTACACAACGGGCAAAGTATTAACTAAAAAACACGCTTATTACTGCAAAATATCTATTTTTGCAAAAAAAGTGCGCCGATATCCCATCGCCGCACTCCCATAATCGTTTCTATATTGTTAACTTCAAAAAACTCAATTCAACAAATTTCGATAAAACCTCTCGACATCCTCCCATTTATAATAAGGAAACATATCAGTCTCTACCGGAATATGCACTTCATTCTCATTGTGCATAACCTTTACCAGAATATCCCCGGACTTCTCGTTCCGGAAAAAGATAATCTGTACATTAGCAGCCATAGGAACCACCTTGAAATCACTCCATACCTTATAAACTTCATACGGATCGCTAACTACAACATTACAATTCTCTATCTGCATCAACGCAACCAAAGGAATCACATTACCATCGTGCCCGAAGCGGAGAGTAGCGGCAATTCCCCCTTTCCGGATAGCCTCGTCAGCACTGTCCAGAATATTTCTTAACAGAGATTTGGCATTGGCCACTACAATACCTTTTCCATCGGCATGATTGGCATTCCCCACATAAAAACGGTAATTGACACACTGCCACAAATCAAATAATTCCTGTGCTTCGAACAAATCATAGAAAGAAACTTTTGTTTCAGCATTCTGCATGTCACTGGCTACCCAGTACATTCCCCACATCAATTCCTTAGGATTTACTTTCTTTACGACAAAATGTTTATCCTTGAACAAGGATACGACCAAACGCTCCGGATTGGTATGGGCTTCCTCAAATTTCCTGTATTCCTCGGCCCAAGGACCGTCCTGGGAAGAAGTAAAACGGTTGGATTCGTCGGTGTGATAATTCAGATAATCCATATATTTCTCACTTGCCTCATAAGAAATCCGCAAATCCGGATTCAGCTCTTTCAAACGGTCACCAAAAGCCACCATACTCATAGCACAACGCAATACAACGGTAGAACGGGCAGATATAAAGGGATTGCCTTTGAATACCTCCGGAAACGAAGCATACATTCTTTCAGCAATGCCGCGATGCTGCCTGACTCCCAATGGAGTCAAATCCCCGCCATGTCCTTCCGCCTCTTCCCATACCTTGAGCAAACGCCGGTAGGTATCTTCACCCAAACCGGTAAGCGCATGTGCACGATGCGCCTCTTCAAACAGGTCTACCAGCCATTTATAATCACGGTCGCCAATCAGATAACGGGAACCATGCCGTCCGTAATGACTGATATAAAAAGGCTTATATCCCTTAGGCGCTTTAGTCTGTGGCGCGAAATCCAACGGATATGCCCAATAGACTCCTCCCGTCTTCTCAGGAGTAGCAAACATCTCTTCTTTGGATGTCTGTGCCCCAAGCGGAGCACAGCACAGCACCATCAAACCACATAACAGAATTTGTTTCAGTTTCATCATATTTTTACTTTATTACTTTATAGCCATCGTTTTGCACCAGAGTAGGATTGTTCGTCAGTTCACTTTCCGGAATCGGGAACAAATTGTATTTATCGTCCACATCCGCCCCTAAGCGCACACCGTTTTTCCAATCCCAGTTATTCCCTTTCGTATATTTGCCGAACCGAATCAAATCGGTGCGCCTTGTCAATTCAGAAGCCAGTTCTTTCTGACGTTCAACCAACAGAAAGTCCAGATTAAGTTCATTGGCCGTAATTTCACCGGACACATCGGAACGTACGCCGTTTTTCGCATATTTACCGGACATATAAGCCCTTGTTCTGACCTCATTGACATACCCCAACGCTTCACTTTGCGTACCGTTCGCTCCGCGCAAAATGGCCTCAGCAGCCATCAAATAGGCATCTGCTGTGCGGAACAGCGGAAAATCAATGGAAGTATAGGCATCTCCCGAAGGACAAAGTTCATCCTCTTTCGTAACGTTTCTCCACTTGATATAACCGTATCCGCATGTAAACGTACTGGTCATATCCATATTTACATCCCATGTGTCTTTCACCTGATTAGGAAGAGCGGTCATGAACTGTGCTCTCTTATCTTTCTTATTATTTCCCCAAGTATCATTGCCGTCGAACATGACATCATCCGCATCGAACGCATCCACCAATGATACTTTAGCGCGGACATTACCCCAGCCTCTGGAGCCGACACCGGTCTTATAAAGTTCATCCATAGGACCGTTTACAAAAGCTTTCACATAGAAATTCGTTCCGGCAGAACTCTGTGCACGCAAGCCGTCCTGTACCAGCGGCCAGATAATCTCCTTACAGGTATTATTATCCGCTAAAAAGATTTCACGATAATCGGAAGCCAATGGATAATGCCCGTCGGCAATGACTTTTACCGCATAAGCATATGCTTCCTGGTATTTATTCTCATTAATCCAAGTCTGTGCATTCAGATACATTCGGGCCAGCAGGAACCAGCCGGCTACCCGGTCAACACGTCCGTACTCATTGCTTCCCGGAGCTTTCAGTTCGTTTTCGATAGCCAGCAATTCACTTTCTGCAAACTCAAAAATCTGCTTACGCGTATATTGAACCGGAATTTCTTTCACACCCGTATTTTCATCCACATAAGGAACCGCACCAAACAAATCGCAAAGCATCGAATAGCAATAAGCACGTATGAAGCGGGCTTCTGCGCGATAGCTCACATAATCATCTTTCATCTCTTCCCAAAGTCCTCTGCTCTGCAACTTGCCTTCCGTACATTCACGCAAAAGCTCGTTACAATAGGCAATACTCATATAAAGTCTCTGGTAAGTCCATGTAATGACCGAAGCATTGGAAGCATCCCACTGCAAATTCAAACATTTACGCAAACCGTTGGAAGAGGAAGGCATCAAAAAATTATCCGTACTCAACTCCTGCAAATAAAACAACAGGCGCACATAACCGGAATAGCCCTCATTAGCACCTTCGAGGTCGCCGTCACCTCCGTCACCACCTTTCTGCCCTGTCAGAACCAGTGATGCATAACACTTTGCCAAAACACCGGTGTAGCCGTCTTTTGTCTGGTATACCTTTTCACTTACCAGCTGGTTATCATCCAAAGGCATCGTGTCCAGGTCGCCCAAGCAAGAAACCAGACTTATGCCCGCGAAGAACAAAATAAACGAATAAGCAATTATATTTTTCATATTGTATAGTTTTAAGCCGTTAGAAATTTAAATTAGCACTTAATGAGAATACGCGCGGACGGGGATATACCTCTTTATCGATGCCGCTGTAAATCTCCGGGTCGATACCGGAATAGCTTGTAAAGGTAGCAACATTCTGTACACCGAACGTCAGGCGTAAAGAGCTGGAGCTATTCCATAACTTCTGGAACGTATATCCCAAAGAAATATTGTCAATACGGAAGAAGTTGCCCTTTTCCAGGAAATAATCCGAATAAAGCTGCTGGTTCTGGAAACCGGAATCTTTGGTTCTGCGCAATATGTTGGAGAAGTTGCCCTGATCGCTGTACACGGATTGTACATACTGGTCGGCAGCCACATAATTGTATACATAGTTGCCGAATGCCCCGTGTCCGCTGATGGCAAAATCCCAATTCTTATAAGTAAGCTGGGTATTGAATCCCAGATAGGAAGTAGGCAATGCGCTTTTGTCCGTAGCATATTTGGTTTCCGTGGCAGAGATGGAACCATCCGGCTGCACATACTGCCCTTCCATAGGTTTGCCATCATCGTCATAGGCCTGCTTTGCCAGGTAGAAAGTATAAGGACGCTGACCTACCATAAACACCTGAACTGTCTTGCCCGTACCGGAAATGGCTCCTGTCTGCACAAAATTGGCATCCGAATCGATAACATTCAGCTTCGTGATTTCAGAATCATTCCACGTATAATTCATGCCTACTGTCCATTTCCAGTTTTTTGTATGTACCGGCACTGCATTGATGGCAAATTCCACACCTTTATTATCCATCTCGCCGATATTTGTTGTGATGACGGAAGAATAGTTGGTTCCTGAAATTACATTGATAGTATTCAGCAAGTCTTTCGTATGGCGTTGGTAATAATCGACAGAACCGTAAATGCGGTTGTTCAGAAAACCGTAATCCAAACCGATATTGTAGGTTTCGGTAGTCTCCCATTTAATATCCGAGTCATAACCGTTCGGACGATAGGTATAATACCATTTGTCTCCGAATTGATAACAAGATTCCGGATAAGATACCGTAAAGGTAGTCATATACGGATAGTCATTCAGAATATCCTGCTGTCCGGTCTGACCGTAGCTCAAACGCAGTTTCAAGTCTGACAACACTTCCGAGTCGCGCAAGAATGCTTCCTGACTGATTTTCCATCCCAACGCTACGGAAGGGAATAATCCCCAGCGGTTATCTTTGGCAAAACGCGAAGACGCATCCGAACGTAAAGTGGCGGTAATCATATAGCGGTTGTCATACGAGTAATTCAGACGTCCGTAAAAAGAGAGCAGGTAATATTCAGACTCATAATGATTGGGCGAAAACAGTTCTTTTCCTTCCGGAGAAAGAGTGGTTGCATCGAATTTCTTCCAGAAATGCTGCCAACCGTATCCCGCCATTGCGCTGAAATTATGTTTTTCATTGAATACATGAGCATAGTTGGCATATAAGTCCAGCAAGTAGTTACGCTTGTTCTGTTTAGAATCATACACAAGCCCTGTACCGTCTTTCATGTTAGATGTATACATCATACCGGCCATATCGGGCACATTCTTGGTATATTTGCTTTTCAGCACATCATAACCCAAATTCGCATTCAACTGCAAATCCTCCAAACGATGTACCTTATAATTGATAGCAGCATTACCGATGGAGCGGGTCACTTTATTATGCAAATCCTGCAATTCAAGCTGTGCCACAGGATTATCGGTTTGGATAGCCATGGGGGAGTTTCCATTCATCCAGATGAAATAACCCAGTCCCGGTTCATCAGCACCCGTTGCACTTCCGGTCATAACAGGACGGGTAGGGTCATATCGCAATGCATTATTAACGACACTCTCATCTACTTTCTGATTGTCTTCATACGAAACCTTAACATTCAAATCAACGGTAAGATGGTTATCAAAGAATTTGGGTGATATACCGCCATTAAAAGTAAAGCGTTCGTAGTTGTTTGTTTTCACCACACCGTTCTGGTTATTATAGCCTACCGACAGACGATAAGGTGCATTTTTCTTCACCTTGCCGGAAACGGAAAAGTTGTGCTCTTGTCCGAATGCCGTACGGTAAATCTCATCCTGCCAATCCGTGGAAGCCGTCCCTAAAGTTACAGAACCCGGGACACCCGATACCGTAGGAACAAATTCACGGAATTCATCGGCAGAAAGCACATCCAATTTTTCCGTAATGGTACTTACAGAAAGGTTAGTGGAATAGTTGAAACGCAGATTGGAATCGGACCCTTTCTTAGTAGTAATCACAATCACGCCATTAGATGCCCGGGAACCGTAGATAGCAGTTGCCGAAGCATCTTTCAATACGGTAAATGTCTCGATATCGTTCGGGTTGATACCGCCGATTACGTTTCCACCACCTTCGATAGTGGAGTTATCCACCGGTACACCGTCAACAACGATTAGCGGATCATTGGATGCGGAAAGCGATGCACCGCTTCTGATGCGGATAGTAGCACCCGCTCCCGGAGCGCCGGAGCTTGCAACAACATTTACGCCCGGCACTTTACCTACCAATGCATCCTGGGCGGTAGTTCGCAGTCCCTTATTGAAATCATCCGGCTTGATAGCGGTTACCGACCCTGTCGCATCAGACTTCTTCACACTTCCATAACCTATAACGACTACGTCTTCGAGCATCTCACTATCTTCCTCCATCACAATTTTCATCATTGGAGAAACCGCCTTTTCCACATCTTTATAGCCGATGTATTTAATGAGTAAAACAGCTTTGGGGCTGCTTACAGTGATTGTGAAGTTACCATCTACATCACTGATTGTTCCATTTGTCGTCCCTTTTTCCAAAATATTGGCTCCGATAACGGGTAGATTGTCCCTGTCAAGGATATTGCCTTTCACAACTGTCTTTTGTGCAGAAACCCCTACACTGAAAACCAAAGCGAGTATCATAAACAGATACCGCCACTTTCCTCCAAAAGTCTCTGGATTTTTCTTGCCTTTCATAATGTTTTTAAATTAAAGTGTAACAAAGTATACCGAAAATCCGGTATGAATTAGATTGTGAGCGAAAGTAGATATTACAAATTCGCCGAACAAAGACACTGAATGAAAAAGTAAGTGAAAGGAAAGTATTATATAGGATAATACATTTATTTACAACGACATACCAAACACACTATATGTTGTAAAAGTAAGTCCGGAGGAAGTGTTTTTTAAAGCTTTTGTACCTGAACAGCCAGGTCTTTTCCGGGAACAATCGCTTTATTCCGCATTTTCAAACGATAGTTATATACGGTTTGAAGCGAATAGTGAAGGAAGTTGGCAATTTTGGAATTATCGTTGATACCTAAACGGATAAGTGCATAGATACGTAATTCGGGAGTTAGCAACTCGCCTTCTTTCACCTGTATACGTTCATCCTCTTTCAAAAGAGCATTGAACGATTCCACAAAATCCGGAAATATAGATAGGAAGATAGTATCGAACTTACTGATGAACAGTTTGAAATCTTCCGTTGTCGAAGACTGATTATGAAGCATTTTGGAAATATCCGCCATAGAACCGGTATTGACGATTTTCAGTAAACTCTTGCGGTTATTCTCCTGCTTATAAATATATTCGGAACAGATATTGAATAACAAACCGATATACTCTTCCTTAATATGGTTGGATTCTTTAATCTCTTCATTCATCCGGGTCAGATTTCCGGTCACTTCCTGTAAGCGTTGGTTCTGTTCGGCCAACGACTTCTTTACCTTCAGCAGATTATGATTTTTCTTACGAAGGAAAAAGAAAACGATTACCAATGCAATAACAAGTACGGATAAAGCCAAAAGAAAAAACAAGACCCTGTCTCTATCAGCCTTGATGCGGCTGTCATTAGCCGCTTTGATAATAGGAAGATATTCGGCAATATCTATTATGCGGTAACGGGCTTTCCCGAAGCTCACATCTTCCAGTGAACAGGAGATATAATTATAGGCTCTTGCAATGTCTCCTTCCTGAAAAAGCAGGATTGCCAATTGCTGCAAAGACATATATACTTTCTTGGCATTCGCTATGTCGGTAATGGAAGCCCGGATAAGGAAGTGCTTTGCCTGCTGTATGTCACGTTTGCCCAAATATAATTCCGCCAACAGATATTCCACCCTCGCCTTGTCGGGGTTCGTATCCGTACAGTGTTCATAATATCCGGTCAGTATCCGGATAGCCTCATCCCATTTTCCCTGCAAACCCAGGCGACCGCACTGATTGGTCACATAACTGGCCGTATTAGGGTCGCTGATAGCTATCAAAGTATCTTTATAAGCCTTTATCTGCCGCATAAACAGCCGCTTCCTGGAAGCCTCCGTTTCATCATTATAGCAGGACAGATAGGTAGTATGATACAGATAATAAAAGTAAGTATCCTTCCGTACCGCCCCGGTTCTTTTCACCCTGTCAAGAACATTCAACGCATTTTCATGTTTTCCTATCTTATTCAAAGCGTCGGCCAGGTTCATTAATCCTTGATTAACATACTCTTCACCCAACCTGTCTGCCAATTGCAGCCTTTGCTCCGCTACAATCAGCGCCGTATCGACTTTAAAGGAGCGGTACATAACAAACAAATCGCCCAGAATATCAAACTTAGCTTTATCGTCTCCCACATAATCCAGCATCTTGCGGAGCTCTGTAATCTCCTTTTCCACCTTCTCCTGATAGACCTCCCGTTGCTCAATCATCTTATCCAGCTGCAACAGCAAGGCATCGTCATCAGTCTTATCCGCGGCCGCCAAACCGGAATAAAAACAAAAAAGGAACAGTATGAAAGCCGAATATCTGAACATGAACAAACTTATTTATGCACGGAAACAAAGATACTATTTTTCACAACAACTCCCGCATCTTTTTCTTTAATATCGGATGCACCAGGTCCGGTGCAATCTCCGCCAACGGTTCCATCACAAAGCGGCGTTCGTGCATCAGCGGGTGAGGCAGCTTCAATTCGGGAGTATCCAGCACCCGATCATCGTATAAAAGCAGGTCGATATCAATCACCCGATCGCTATAGACTCCGCCTACAGACTTATGCGTACGCCCTATCTCGCGTTCTATTTCCTGGGTGAGATGAAGCACGGACAAAGGCGGAAGAAGCGTTTCCACGCAGGCCGCCGCATTCAGAAACGTATGCTCCGAAGAAAAGCCCCACGGAGCAGTAGCATAAAAAGCGGACAGGGAAACGACTTTCCCTACCCGCTCTTCTATTTTCCGGACAGCGAGGCGGAGATTGTGCTCCTTGTCGCCGAGATTAGTTCCTAAGCTAAAGTAAACGTACATCATTTAAGTTTAGTGATTAGTGTTCAGTGATTAGCGATTAGTGCCCTACGGCGTAATAACGCAACATGCCCGCATAGTGCTAATCACTAAACACTAACCGCTAATCCCTAACCGCTATTTTACCTGTCTGTTATCAACATCGCATCTCCATAAGTACCGAAACGGTAATCCTCTTTCAATGCCACGTTATAGGCTTCCATCACCTGCTCGTAACCGCCGAAAGCGGCAACAATCATCAGCAGCGTGGAAAGCGGCATGTGGAAATTGGATACCATCGCATTGGCCACCGTAAAGTCATACGGCGGGAAGATGAACTTATTCGTCCAGCCTTCATATTCCTTCAAATGGCCATCTGTGCTGACGGTACTCTCTATTGCACGCATCACCGTAGTACCTACGGCACACACCTGCCTGTTCAAATCCTTGGCACGGTTTACAACCTTTACGGCTTCTTCCGTAACAATCATCTGCTCGGAATCCGTCTTATGCTTGGTAAGGTCCTCTACATCGATGTCGCGGAAGTTGCCCAAACCGGCATGCAATGTAATATAGGCAAAGTCAATTCCCTTAATCTCCATGCGCTTCATCAGCTCGCGGCTGAAATGCAGGCTTGCCGTAGGAGCCGTTACAGCACCTTCGTTGCGGGCAAAGATAGACTGGAAACGTTCCGAATCCTCCGGTTCCACGGGACGGTTGATGATGCTGTGCGGCAGCGGCGTCTCGCCCAAAGCGTACAATGCCTTCTTGAACTCGTCGTGCGGCCCGTCATACAGAAAACGAAGGGTACGTCCGCGCGAAGTGGTATTGTCAATCACCTCGGCTACCATAGAGTCATCTTCACCGAAATAGAGTTTGTTGCCGATACGGATTTTGCGGGCAGGGTCTACCAGCACGTCCCACAAGCGCAACTCCTCATTCAACTCACGCAACAGAAATACCTCGATACGTGCACCGGTCTTTTCCTTGTTGCCGTACAGCCGGGCAGGAAACACCTTCGTATCATTAAAGATAAATACATCCTTATCATCGAAATAATCCAAAATATCCTTGAACATACGGTGTTCGATTTCGCCCGTCTTTCTGTGCAGTACCATCAGGCGCGACTCATCTCTATACCTTGTAGGATGTAAGGCAATCTTCTCTTCAGGAAGTTTAAACTTAAATTGCGACAGTTTCATAATCAGTTATGAGTTATAAGTTATTTATTGTTTATTTCAGTATATTTTTTAGTCATAAATGGCATGAGTTATCCAGCAGTATACTCCTTCGTAGCAATAACTTATAACCCATCACTCATAACTAAATCCTGCCCGTCTATCCACTCTTTGAAATCAAGCGGATTCAGACAGTCTTCTATGCGGACATCCCCCACACGGGTACGTTCCAGGGCCGTGAGATGAGCGCCGCTATGCAGCGCTTCACCGATGTCGCGTGCCAAGGCGCGGATGTAAGTGCCTTTGCTGCATACTACTCGGACTTTTATTTCCGGCAGGTTGCATTCCAGCAGTTCAATCTCGTCAATCACCAGCAACTTGGGTTTCAGCTCTACCTCCTCACCTTTGCGGGCAAGGTCGTAGGCGCGCTTGCCGTTCACCATACAAGCCGAAAAAGCAGGCGGCACCTGCTGTATCTCGCCTGTGAACTTCTTCAATGTCTCCTCCACCAGCTCCCGCGTGATATGCTCCGTAGGATAGGTAGCGTCTATCTCGTGCTCCAAATCATAGGAAGGGGTGGTAGCGCCCAACCGAATGGTGGCGATATACTCCTTGGTATGATACTGGAACTCCTCAATCCGCTTTGTCGCCTTGCCCGTACATACTATCATCACGCCCGTGGCAAGCGGGTCGAGTGTACCGGCATGGCCTACTTTCAACTTCTTTACCTTCATCCGCCGGCAAATGTGGTAACGCGCATGCCCTACGACCTTGAACGATGTCCACCCCAGCGGTTTATTGAAATACAGAACTTCTCCCTCTTTAAAATCCATCATCACACCACCTCTAAATTGTGTCCCGTAAGCAACAGCAGAAGGATGATTCCTCCGACGATGATACGATACCATCCGAATGCCTTGAAACCATATTTCGTTACAAAGCTGATGAAGAACTTGATAGCAAGCAAAGCCACCACAAATGCCACCACATTGCCTATTATCAGCGCCGGCAGATTATTCATGATAATCTCCGTTCCTCCGTCCAGAAAGAGTTTCAGCATCTTATATACCGTAGCTGCAAACATCGTGGGAACAGCCAGGAAGAAAGAGAACTCGGCCGCAGCCTTACGCGTCATCTTCTGTGCCATACCGCCGACAATCGTTGCCATGGAACGGGACACACCCGGTATCATCGCAATACACTGGAACAGACCGATATTAAAGGCTTTCTTCTCCGTCAGAACGGTATCCTCACTGTTTTTCGAGAATATCTTGTCACAGAACAGCATGAACACACCGCCAATCACGAGCATCACAGCCACTACGGTCACGCTCTCCAGCATTTCGTCGACCTTGTCGCTGAACAGAAATCCCAGCACAGCCGCCGGAACGAACGCCACCAGCAGTTTCCAGTAAAAATCAAACTTATGCAGGAAGCGTTTCAGCGCGGAAGTATCTGCCGGAACCGGAGTATGGTTCAGACGGAAGAAACGTTTCCAATACAGCCAGACCACCGAAAGGATTGCACCGAACTGTATGATTACCGTAAAGGCTTTCACAAATTCCGTACTCTCTATGCCCAACAGATTTTGTGTAATAATCATGTGTCCCGTAGAAGAAACCGGCAAAAATTCCGTCAGTCCCTCTACAATAGCGATAATAATCACTTCAAGCGTACTCAAATCTCCCATAGTTATTCTTCTGTTTTATCTTCTGTTTTCGGTTTACGTAATACTGCATATATCATAAAGACAAACCCCAGCAGGCATACCAGCGGCGCCACTTTAATGCGTCTTACACTAAAGATATCCGGCTCAAAGTGTGTCGGTGTGGATACGGGACCGGTCATTAAGATAAAACCAAGTATCACTACCGCCATGCCGACAGCAAGCAAAATAAAATTGGTCTTGTCGAAAGCGAACTTCTGTTTACTCATCTGTTTATTTACTATTTAACGATTTACTATTTACTATCTGAAACTTTGCTTTTCGGAAAGCAGTGTTATATGTAATACAGGGTGCTTGCCTTCATTTTCAGATATTTGTTGATGGAAAGCAATGCACACAACCAGGTAATAAGCACTCCGAACACCAGTACGGAAACAGACACCAGCAGCATCACCTCCGGAGTGATAACCCTGATCAGTTCCGGTTCGTAAGAAACCAGCCAATAGGCGGCTCCCCACAAAATGGCATCGGCAATGACAGCCGACAATACGCCTATCCGGAAGTTGCGCCGCAGGAACGGACGCCTGATGAAGCCCCAGCTTGCCCCCACCAGCTTCATCGTATGGATAAGGAACCTTTTGGAGTAAATGGTCAGGCGGATTGTATTGTTTATCAAGGCAAAAGAGATGAAAGTCAGAATGACTGCCAGCCCCAGCAACATCAGACTGATATTGCGGATGTTCTCATTCACCGCATCAATCAGGTCTTTCTGATAAAGCACCTCCTGTATATCCGTATTCTTCCTGATTTTCTTCTCTATCTTGGCGATGCTGTCCGAATTGGCGTAACCGGAATGCAGTTTAATTTCAATGGACGCCGTAAAAGGGTTATAGCCGAGAAACTCCTGCGGGTCTGTTCCCATTGCCTCGGTCTGCTCGCGGAGCGCCTGCTTTTTGGAGATATACTCCGTTTCCTTCACAAACGGTTCTTTATCCAGTTTTTTCTGCAACTTCAGTATATCGCTCTCCTTCATGTCGTCGCTGATGAGAATGGAGAAGTTGATATTCTCCTTTACGTATACGGAAAGGTTGTGAGCGCCCAATACAAAGAACACCACCAGCCCCAGCAGCAGCAACACCAACGTAGTGCTTATGCTGGATGTGATGAACTGCATATCAAAACAGGGCACAGACTTGTTTTTAGCTTTCTTATTCATTTTCAATCCCTTCTCACATTTATCACTCTACCGTTTTTTCGCTCTTTTTCTTACGGAATACGTAAATCATGGAGCTGCTGCGTTCTTTCCTTACCAACGCATGGAACCATGCCAGCGTACCGACAACCATGCCGCGCAGAAACGGGCACGAACGACGCATGTTCTTCTCCGTCAACATAGACACGTAAAACGCGTCAAACGGCATGGGATGCCGCTCTGCCAGAATAAAGCCGTGTCTGGAGCCTAATTTCTGGATAGTAGCGGGAGTGAAATGCCACAAATGACGGGGAACATCGTAGGCAGCCCAATATGCACCGTACTTTCTGGCATCATATGAAGAACAGTTGGGTACGGCCACTATCAGCACACCTTTGTCCGTCAGCAACGAATTCAAGGTTTCCCAAGTCCCGTTCAATGCTTCAAGATGCTCCATTACATGCCACAACGTGATGACATCGAAGCTCCCCGGCTCAAAATCCTTCAACGCAGTATCCGGCTTCACTTCCAATCCGAAATGTTCTTTGGCAAACACACGCGCTCCGGCATTCTTTTCAACGGCTTCCACCTGCCAGCCGGCACGGTTCATCGTATCGGCAAAGTAACCGGTACCCGTACCTATATCCAGCAGACGCCCCGTCTTGCGATGCGCTTCATGCGCTACCAGACGCGCTTTCCGCTTCAGCATATAACTGCGTACACGGTGGTATACGGAGTTCATCGCTCCTTTTTTCGTATCCGAGTGGGAAATATAATCGGGAGTTTCGTAATAGCGTCCGATTTCCGCTTCCACAGGAAAATCCTGAGTAAAGATAAAACCGCAATCCCGGCAACGGCACAAATGGAATGCCTCGCCCGAAGCATAATGGTCTATGCAGGTCAAGGTACGCTCCAAATGCGTTCCTCCACATACCGGACAAGCTTTTATAGTGAGTTTATTCATCGAACGTTTACCGATAAGGAAATGCAGCCTGAAACGGACAGACCGCATTAATCCTAAATTTGGTGCAAAATAACAAATAAAAAGTGATTTACAAGGCTTTCATTAAGGAGATTTAATATTAACATGAAATAAAAGTCCGCCCTACTGCAACCCGATATTGAAAAGACAGAGAAATCCCAACTCAGGTTTTCTTCACAAAACGGACCGGTTATCACCTTTGTGTCCGTTCTTAGGCGGACAACTGTCCGATAATGAACAGAGATAAAAACAAGAAATACACTGTTAATCAAACAGTTAATCTATTGGCACGGTTATTGACTTTTATAATGCGAAGACGTTCGAGAAAAAAAGACGGAAAAAGCAACTTTTTATATCGGCAGTCACGTCTAACGGTAAAACAGGAATAGTAACAATAAAAAAATAAAGATTATGAAAACTACAAATTTATTCAAAGCAGTCGCATTCGTAGCAATGATTATCGTAAGTATCATGAACTCAGAAGTCAAAGCCCAGGACAGATTCATTACCAATGAGGAAGTACAGAATGACCTGATAGTGGCAAAAACCATCTTCAGACAAAGCGGAACTTACCTCTACAACCACATGCGTTATGAATTTACATACGATGACGAAAACCGCCTGACAAATAAAACCGCCTCCAAATGGGACAGCGTCAAAGAAAAATGGATGCCTTATTTCAGGATGTCCTATCAGTATGCCGACAATGAAATCACCTTATCCTACGCCCGCTGGAACGAAAAGCATCAGTCTTATGATAAAGATGTGAGAAAGAGCGTGTACGAAATGAATGCGGAGAATATGCCGGTAGCCTACAAAAGCAACCGCATATACCACACGGTAAACCTACTGACAATGGCAGAATAATGAAAAATTAAAGTTAACAATACATTAATAAGGGGAGTACGGTCCGTGAGGTTCGTACTCCCCGTCTTTGTACCTTACTCAGAGTTCTTTTACAAAATAAGTCAAAGTAGGCAAATGGTCACTGTATCCGTTCTGGAAAGTAGTTCCGGAGAAAGTGCGCAACGGATAGCCTTTATACTTTCCTTCCTGCTGGATAAGGAACGGACGGTTAAAGACTTCCGATTTCCAAAACTTCAATGTACTGCGGTCCTTTCCTATCAGATTACCCGAAACAATCTGCTGGTCGAACAAGTTCCACCGATTCTGGTAACAGAGCGAACCGATGCCTTGCTCAAAGAGCTTCCAGGTAGCATTATAATAACCGCCGGGCTTCACTTCCCTGATGCTCTTCACAGCTCCCAGCACTTGGCTGCAACTCTTGTTATCGGGGTCGTCATTCATGTCGCCTACAATTATCACCTTTGCCTGCGGGTTATCGGCATGCAGCGAGTCGGCTATATGGCGAGTGATGCCGGCTGCAAACTCGCGCAAGGGTGATGATTTGGAACCACCATAGCGTGACGGCCAATGGTTTACAATCATGTGAAAAGGCTCTCCTGCCAGTATACCGCTCACCAAAAGCTGGTCGCGTGTTTTATAGCCCGGCATGTCGGGCTTGGCAAACGGATAAGTACGTGCAGACACAAAAGTAAACAGTCGCGGATTGTAAAGGGCAGCCACATCGATGCCACGGTGGTCGGGACTCTCGAAATGCACTATCCGGTAGCCCAATGAGGCGATAGGCTCTGTCTTTACGAGGTCCTCCAGGACTTTTTTGTTTTCTACTTCGGAGATGCCGATAATGGCAGGTCCGGCAGGACAATAGTCACGCGCCAATTGTGAAATCACCTTGGCAACATTCTGCAATTTCTGTTCGTATTTGACCTGTGTCCATTCGTACTTACCGCCCGGAGTAAAGTCATCATCGCCCGGATTATCCGGATTGTCTTCCGTATCCCACAGATTCTCCAGATTATAAAAGGCGGCAGCATATACACGCAGCTTGCCCTGTGCGAGCAAGCCGGTGGACAGGCATAATACCAAAAAAGCTGACAATATGAGTCGTCTGTTCATAAAGCGCAATTTTTTAATTACCGGTAGGAGTAGGTTCGATAACTGTTCCGCCGTTACCGGTATTGCCACCGGTAACCGCTGTTACTTTTACTTTTTGTATCTGCCACCTCAAAGCATTAGCCGTCGAACTCTTATAATGGAACGCAAATTGAATTTTCTTACCTGTATAAGTATCCAATTTAATATCACCGGAAGCAACGAACTTATTATCTGTTCCTGTAGAATAGGTAGGAATGCCGACTTCTGTCCATACGTCTCCCCCTTCTTCTCTTACTTCCAGTTTCAAATCTTCCAAATGCGTATCGGCAGCAAATGTTTTAAAGGTGTGGTCGAAAGTCAAGATTACACTATTTTTGCCTGTCAAATCAAGTACAGGAGAAACAAGACGGCTTTCAGAGGCTTGATTAGCGCCATTAACATAGGCGCTTGCCATCATATAATAAGTTTCATTATAGTTAGACGCTTTCCACACATAATCACTTCCCTGCGGAAGCTGGACATCCTCTATGGTAAATGCACCTTGCCCGCTCTCCTTGCCAAAAGACTCTTCAAGGATTGTCACCATCTCCTCCGGCTGTTCCGGCGTCTCATCTCCCCCCGGAGTTTCCGTAAAGTCCGCCACATCATCCGCACTTCTTACCGTAAGTTGCCAGCCTCCTTTGAAACGTCCCAGGATACCGGTTACGCTTCCTTTTCCTTTCGGCAGCTGATTGGCTGCAAAGTTGGCATACGAGCTGGTGCGTATCATAATGACATTCCCGTGACTGTCCTCTATGTTCTCTTCCCCATAGTCATCCTCCGGAGCAAAAGTGCCTTTTCCGCCATTTTGGAATGTTACGCCGGTAAATTTCACCAATTTGAACTTATAGCCGTTCACATCGGCATTCACCTTGCTGATATCATCTATTACAAGCGGAGTCACATTCTCCGGATTTGCCCAACTGTCTTTCTTCACGTGTGCCTGAAACTCTTCCCACGGTGTACGGTAAAGATACCCGTCGGGGTGTCCCAGTTGCAACTCATCGCCATACATGGAAAGGCTCAATCCTTTCAGGTCGATATAAACCGTCTGCCCTACGGGATAGTAATTATACACGCTGTTCTGGTCCACTTCCATTTCGATGGCGCCGGTTTCGTCCTGCAAATAAATCTTCTTGAAGATATTTCCCGACTCGTCATTGGCAGTGATAACGGCTTTCATCACTTTTTCCTCGCCAATGGTATAGGGAGCATCCTCCCCTACTGTTGCCCCCATAGCACGCAGTTCCTCTATCGTGGTATTGGCTGCCGGACCATCATACTTGGGCTCGTTCAAAGGCGGCGCATCATAATCGCGCTCGCAGGCTGCGAACACAAGAGAAGAGATAAGCAATAAGCTGATTCTATTGAAAAGTTTCATATTCTTATAATTTTTCTGATTATATAGGATTGGTTAAAAACGATAACTTACGTTGAGGAAACAATTCAGTCCCTGCATATAGTAATACTTGCCACCAAAACGCGTAGGATAGCTCAGGTCGGAACGGCCCTGTTCATAGCCGCCCGTACATATATCTTTCTTGTTCAGCAGGTTGTTTACCGAAAGGTTGAAGTTGACAGACTGGCGTCCGGGCAGATAGAATATCTTACCCACCGAAATGTCCACCGTATAAGCTGCCGGAAAACGTTCCTGCGTAGTCAGTGTACGGTAGGCCTCCATCTGTTCCGGATTGTAGGGATTGACGGAAGCATAGTTGGACGACAGGCGGCGCAACGGTGCAACCTCGATATAATTGCGGGCAAAACCGTTGACATTGGCTCCCAGGAACCAGTAGTTCACAAAGTAACGCACACCGAAAGTGCCGGCAAACTGCGGCATTCCACCCACATAAACATCTTTCATGTACACCTTTTCCTGATCCGTTATCTTACCGTTTTCGGAGTGCTTCACACCGTCGGGGTTATTGCTGTAATAATATTCGGAAATGGTTCCTGCAAGGTCGAAGCTCCAATGGTCGTCCAACTTGTAGGTAGCCCCCAGTTCCAGTCCGCGGTGAATGCGGTTTACACCGTACAACACGTGATTGATGAATGTGCCCTCTATGCCGTCGTAATAACTGTTACGCTCCATCTGGTCGTAGAAATTGGTTTGGAAAACACCGATACGTCCAGCCAGTTGGGGCATGGAGAATACATAGTTGAGGTCGGCGCTGAAGATGCGTCCGCTCTTCATGTTGTCGATTGTGCGGTCGGTGATACGGGGTGAGATATACGCCTCATTGGGCAGCGGCGCTTCGCTGCCGTAACTGATGTTGGCGGTCAGCATATGGCGCCCGTTAAACTTATAAGTGAGACCGCCCTTTACGGTAATATCGGTAAACTGATGACGGATACCCTTGCCATAGGAACTGTCCGGATAGCGTCCGTTGCGCATCTTTCCGTCGCGGCGGAAATTGGTATAAGTCAGCTTGGCTCCATAGTAGTAGTCCCAGTGCCGCGAAGTATAGCGGTTCACCGCCCAGGCATTTGCCGAGTAGATGTTCAGATTGAAATTGTAACCGAAGATACCGTCCTTATACACTTTACGGTCCGGACGGTTCAAGTCGTTCTGCAACTTGTCGTGGTCGCCCGAAAAATCGCGTTCGGCAAACTTGTCGATATCCAGTACATAGTTGCTGCCCAGCAGGTCGTCTACCGTCTTGAACTGGCGCGACTGCGTAAAGCGCGCCCCTACTCCCGCCGTCAAACCCAGATGACGGTTAAACTGCTTGTTCAGTGTGGAGTTGAACGAGGTCTCCAACAGGTCGCTGCGGCGCTCTTCCACCATATATACGGCAGCACCGTTACCGGCACGCAGGTTATTGGCATTGGCCAGATAAAGGTTGTCCCAGTTTATCTGGGTGAAATCGGGACGTCCGCTACGCCATAAGTCACGGTACTGCATCTGCATATCCTCGTCTTCAAAATAAGAGGGCAGGTAGCGATAGTAGTCGGGACGCGGGTCGGGAGCGTTATACCAGTTCAGCGCCGTATTGCCATAGCGTGCATAATGCGCACCCACACCAGTGGTGAGCGTTGTAGTATCGTCTATCTTCCAGATATGCGAGATAACGGCGGTCGGGTCGAATGCGGTCACTACTTTCGCATTGCGTTTCTTGCCATTCTGGTATCCCCAATTAGGATTGTAAAGGTAGTTGTCGGTCAGCTCGTAGACCTCACGGTATGAGTTACCTTGCTGTCCGCGCTGTACGGGCGATACGAAAGCGGTCATCGAAAGGCTGTGCTTGCCGCCCTGCCACTGCTTCTCGGCAGAGAAAGCAAGAGCCAGGTTGTTGTAAAACGTACCGTCTATGTTTCCCTCGTGCGAATAGCGGCCACCTGCCGATGCGGTAAACGCCCATCCTTTTTCGTTGAGTCCGGTGGAATAGGTAAACATGCCCCGCAGGTAGTAGTTACGGTTGGTATAGCTCACGGTAGCCTTGCCGCCGGGAGTATAGGACGATGCACGCATATTTATATTTTCGGCACCGCCCAGTGCTCCGAAAGTAAAGGTAGAGGGTGCGGTGAAGTTGGTTACGTCACCGTTGCGGGTCATGTCATTCAATGCTCCAACAGAGGCATAATTAAACACTCCGCGGTTCTGGTCATTAAACTCCACGCCGTTGATGTATTTCAGTTCCTGCGAACCGGTATAGCCGCGCGGCGAGAAACGGGCGGGCGACAACTGGTAGGCGGCGCGGTTCAGAAAGACATCGTTAGAGAGGATTACGGTGGAGCTCACATCCTGCGAAGCGTTCTCCACATCGTCATCCACCATGCCTGCGTCTATCACGCCAATCATGGAGATGTCTTCGGTGGCATTCAGCTCGGTCACCTTAATGGGCTCAAGTTCTGTAACGCCCAGTTTTTCCACTTCAATGGTTACACTCTTCGGAGTAATCAATACGGAGTTGAGCTGTATGACATGGCTTCCCGGCTGCAAATTACGGAGAATGAAATTACCGTTTGCATCGGTAGTAACCTGTCTGTCCTGCCCGGTCAGAGTGACGATGACTCCGGGTACAGGCTCATTGCTCACTGCTCCGACTACACTGCCTTTCACCGTACCTGCACTTTGAGCAAAGGCGAGACAGGGGAAGAAGAATGTAATGAAGAACAGTAATTTTAGTTTCATACGTTAATTGGGGTATAATAATGAGGGGTTAAAAACTATTCTGATAATAATGTGTCAAAATCTACTATAGGTACACAGATAAACACAAGATTAAGGAATTGATTACCATCCATATCTATATTTACCTGTATAGTCTATGATAAGAAGATTTTGACACACTATGCAAAATACAAAGAAGAAAAAGGTTGGATTAATCAAGCTGGATTAACTCCATATCATCATAATAGATATAGCCGCCTGCTTCATTTGTATCCGTATTTCTATAAGTTCTTGCCTCAAAACGTACTTTAACCACATTTTCAGGCATTGTAATCTCAATTTTTACTTGTTGCCAATCAGGATTGTCGACAGAATATTCCTCTTGCTGTATTTCGGCATTCAAATCATTAACAGTTTTCCCATTAGCATCAACCAAAGCAAACCAATAACGACTGCTGGCTTTGGCATCATTATCTAAGAACCAATAGGACAAGCGATATTTCTTTCCGCCCAAAATCTCAGCTTCCTGCTGTATTTTATTTGTCCCACTACCTGATGTTTGTCTCAAAGAATAATCTCCACTATGTTTTATGGTTGCCTCCTTTACAATCTTACCTGTATTATATTTACTATTATCCCATTTGATAGGAAGTTGTTCTCCCCATTCTTCAAATCCAGGGTTAATTAAAAGATTATTACCCGGCGTTGGTTCCGGTTCCGGCTCCGGTTCAACAGTGCCTCCACCTTCTCCTGAAGATAATTTAACACTAAATAAACGTAAACCACAAGTATTATCAGTTGATGTACAATAGAATTCCAATGTAGTTTTATCACTTACTGCAACATTCTCAATAACTAATTTGAACGGAAGATTAGCTTCGTTATTCTCTTTACTTACCACTTTACTCGGTACGGCAAGGTCTACACCGTTACAACGAACCTTTAAAGTAGCCAAGTCCTGGCTGGCACCCGGATCATAAACATTTGCCCCAACTTCATATTCCAAAGTCGCAGTAGTAGCTCCTTTCATATCAATGTTCTTTATCTTCAATGAATGCTCTACATTTGTGGAGAACCAAACATTAGTTTTTTTATCAGTACCAGTAGTACGCACACTAAGTTTTCCCGTAGCATCCTCAAACATTTCTTTAGGATTATCAAACCCTGTATAATCTTTTACCAATGGCCATTGGTTACCATTTTTTTCCGGTGTACCAAAAGTTTCAATAAATACCACTCCTTCCGGCTGCTCACCGCCACCTTCACCAAAGTCCACATTAATATCGCCACCAGGCTGGTCTGTCCACGATTCAATGCTTGCTCCGCCCATAGTAACGGCAGGTTTACCGTTTTCCGTGGACAAAGTAGCAGTGTACGTGTACTTATATCCGGCCTCAAAACCGGCACCACCATTTACGGAAACAGGCCATTCGAAAGTCTTACCGTCCAGCACGAATGTCATCTTGACGCCATCCAGTGTAGTGGTAGGCAGGATAATCGCCTCAGCAGTAGTGCCATCGGCACTGACATTCATCTCGATATTGGCTTTACTCTCTTTAGCTGCCAGCGTACCGTCAGCCAGATTAAAATCGGCTTGTGTATTCATTCCGGAAAGAGAGATTTTCAATCCGCTTATATCGGGAAAGGTCTCATCGCTACCGACAGCAATCACAATCTGACTCAGTTTATGTTTGAAAGCCAGGTCTACAGCCTCTCCGGCAGCAATTGCCTTGGCATTATCAGAATAAAGCAAGTCTACTTTGGCAGGGTCTGCCTGATTATCTACAGACACGGCTAAAGTCTTACCGTTTAAAGATGCGGAATAAGGATAATAAGCAATGAAATTTGCCGTTCCTTCTTCCGGATACCTCAATGTCTGTCCCGGAGCAGCCGTAAGCGTACCGCCGTCCGATGCAACATATTTCTTGTTGGCAAATTCAGCAGTTTGCGTCGTCATAAAGATACCTACCTCATCACCATTGCTCCAAACGTCTTTGGAAGCTTTGGTCTGCAGGCCGTCAATGCGGGAATTGAAAGTAACGCTGTTACTGTCCAACCATTCACTATTGTCATCATTGTTAGTACATCCCGTAAAAACAAGGGCTGACAATGCGCCCATAATCAATAAATTACTGACTCTCATAATGATTTGTTTTTGAGATTGGTTTTGTTTTTATGTTGTCTTAATTGAGTACCTTTGTACAGTAGGATTATTGCCATTTGGATAAATCCAATTGGCTCTTTGTGCTCTCATCAAGTCCCGGGAAGAACTCAAACCCGGTGTTCTTTTCCAAGTCACTGACGGAAACCGCATATTTCATATAGGATTGAGAATCTGTATAGTCCCTATGTTGCATCCAGAAAGCAATCGTATGATACTTGCCGCCTATCTTACGCGCCACAGCCTTAAAATAATAGGACGGAATAGGAATATCCTTGCCATCATTATCCTTTATAGATTTTTCTTTTATCCAAGTAGCATCATCTGAAGGCGGTACTGCACCGGTCACAACATAAACTGTATCCGAAGCCGTAGACCAACTATTAATTCTATGTTCCAAATTCATCCAAATAGCTCCGTTAAATTTGTCTTGTCTTTGCGGAGTCTGATTGGTAAAATAAAATGTCTGATTATTCATCTCCATGGTAGCTACACGGTCATTACTCGGTATTTGATGTCCTCTTCTATAAATCTTCCCACCATAGGATTTTGAAACCACAGCTTGAAATTCATTCTCCCCCACAAGAGGATCAGAAACCCAGTTATCCTTTCGGTCTACATTTTTCTCGGTATAGCACCGATGCAAAGGATAAGCCACCCAATGTGCCATCTTCATCTTTTTATCATACAGCATACTATAATTACGTATCATCTGTCCTTCCATATCCGGTCGGGCAGTACCCTTATATTTTTGCTCCGTATTATGAGTAACATACATCAAATCATGATTTTCCATCTGTGCTTTCGTTATAACCGGTGTCTCAAACCACTTGGCATACTTAGGCGCTTCAGGGTCTACCGTTGTATTTCCCCCTGTATTACTGATTCTCAAATTAAGCGTATACCTTGCTCCTGCCTCAATATTTCCCGCTATATTTGTTTCAATCTCCTTATCTTTCCCGTTGACGGATAATGTAATTTTCAGTTTTCCTTCAAAGGATTGCGGTATCAGCACAGCATCCGCCTGCGTACACTCTTTATTGACGCACATGGAAACAGCTTTTTTTTCATTTCCCAATTCAATGTTATCACTCTCTTTCGAAAGGTCTATGGTAGCCTTGCTTATCAGTGGCTGCACCGTTGCTTTGATGCCCGTTAGCGAACTGCCGTCGGCACTGCTCAGATTCAGCACCAGTTTTGCCAGCAAATGGCGGAATTGAAGATTGCCGGTAGGGGAGGTCGCAGTTCTGCCTGTCAGGTTAACAGCTGCCATCAGGTCTATATCCTGCTGACGGCTCTGGTCTGTCACGTCAAGGACATACTGGGTATGGTCCGTCACTTGCTCATCATACGGATAATAAGCAATGAAATCCACCGCCGTTCCGTCTTCCGGATAATAAACGGCATTGCCCGCTTTTCCCACGAAATTGCCGTCACCCCGTGCGGTGACATACGCTGCATTGGCTTTAAGGACCTTTTTATCGGCATTGTCGAGCATAAAAAGACCGATCACATCATTCGCTTCCCACGAAGCATTGACCGCTCTCGACATCACCCTGTCATCTATGACAGATGTAAATGTGGCTTCCGCAGCCTGATTACCCTGCGGCAATTCAGCAAATTTACTTTCACAAGCCTGAAGAACGATAAACAAGGATAGAAATCCGATTGCACTTTTAATTGTCATACTGAAAAATATTAAATATCTTACAATTGTTTTTATTGAACTGTTTTCTGTTTTTTTAAAATAAGTGCATAAAATTATAAAATAAAATACACATAAATAAAGACCCGGAACAAAATCTGCATAGCATACAGTAAAAAAGTCCTTTTTTACCAAAAATATGACAATAATATGAAAATATAATGTCAAATATAAACCCTTCCCATTATAGACCCAACGGGAAATAAACAAGAAAATAAAAAGAATAGGATAAAAACAACAACTATACAGGTTAGAAATATCAAGTAAAAAAACAGAGCATCAATAATAAAAAATCCATTTAACAATAAAGATAGCGTCAATCGAAATATCTAAAAATGAATAACCTGTAGTTTGTTTTTGAAAAGTGAATTATTTAAAAAGAAAATGCCGTGAGTTTGCTCCTGAAATGCCAGGCATTTCAAACACAAATGCCGGGCGTTTTCATGACAAACACACGGCATTTCGGGAGTAAACTCACGGTATTTCGGAAGCAAACCCGCGGCATTCCGGAAACGGACCTTGCAGGATAGTAAAATTGCGTTTTTTACGCTTCAAACCGATCAGTATTTATACTGACTGGTATTATTATATTTATATATATATTATATATATCACTTGCGGTAATATTACCGGTAAAATTACCGGCAATATTACCGCAAAATCACACTTCTTTTCCTTTCAGCGTAGCCGAACTGCTTTCCGTGATTTTCACATTCACAAAATCGCCCACGCGATGCGTACCCCTATCGAAAACCACTACCCGGTTCTGCTCGGTACGTCCGAAGAGCTGGTCGCGCGAACGCTTGGACACTCCCTCCACCAATACTTCGTAGGTTTTACCCACGCAGCGGGCGTTGGCTTCGGCAGAAAGGCGGTTCTGCAAAGCGATAATTTCATTCAGACGGCGGATCTTCACCTCTTCCGGCACATCATCCGGCAAATGCTTGCTGGCATACGTACCCGGACGCTCGGAATACTTGAACATAAAGGCGGCATCATAACCGCATTCTTCCATCAGGGAAAGAGAAAGCCGGTGGTCTTCTTCCGTCTCGGAATGGAAACCGGAAAATATATCCGTAGACAAACCGCAGTCGGGAATGATACGGCGGATAGCATCTACACGCTCCAGATACCATTCACGGGTATACTTACGGTTCATCAGTTTCAGGATACGGCTGCTTCCGCTCTGCACGGGCAGGTGGATATGCTTGCACACATTGGGCACTTCCGCAATAACCTGCAGGGTTTCATCGCTCATATCCTTGGGGTGCGAAGTAGTGAAGCGGATGCGTACGCCCGGTGCAGACTCTGCTACGGTGCGCAACAGCATAGGGAAAGTGACAACCTCCCCGTCCGCCTTCTCAAAACGGTACGAGTTGACATTCTGCCCCAGCAGGGTCACTTCCTTATAGCCTTTAGCCACCAAATCCGCCACTTCATTCAAGATACTTTCCACATCACGGCTGCGTTCCCGTCCGCGCGTATAGGGGACGATGCAGTAGGTACAGAAGTTATTGCAACCGCGCATGATGGAGACAAAGCCGGAGATGTGGTTGCCGCAGATACGCGAAGGTATCACATCGCGGTAGGTCTCCGTTGTGGACAGCTCCACGTTAATGGCTTTCTCACCGGCTTCCACAGCCGCAATCAAATCGGGCAGGCTGAGATAAGCATCCGGCCCCACCACCAAGTCGACATGGTGGTTTGTAATCAGGTCGTCCTTGACACGTTCCGCCATACATCCCAACACACCGACAATCAGATTCTTCTTTTTCTTCTTGAGCGAATGAAAAAACTCCAGCCGGTTTAAAATTTTCTGTTCGGCATTGTCGCGGATAGAACAGGTATTCATGAATACCGCATCCGCCTCTTCCAGTGTATCGGCTACCGAATACCCCGCCATCTGCATCACAGAGGCTATCACTTCACTGTCTGCCACATTCATCTGGCAGCCGTACGTCTCGATGAACAACTTTCTGTTGTCATCAGCAGTTGCAGATTTAAAGTCTGCTCCCGTCATATTTTCCATTGTTTCTTATTTTTTTAGTTTCGCCGCAAAGATACATCTTCACGTTCAATAAAGCAGTGAAACTGTGGAAAAATAACACTTAACTTCCTCTAATTGACAGATTTCTACTAATTAATGTTAAGTGACTAAACATTTTCCGAGTGTTAATTTGGCATTATTAGAATAAATTTCCATTTTTGTGAAATGAAAGAAACATTAGATTTTTTCATAGTTAAGGTTTAGGTTAAAAAAAATAAGGGGAGCTGTGAAGCTGCCCTTTTTTAATGCCAATTTATTGGTTACAATCAGATTAAATAATTACCTTTGGCGATGTAAAAAACAAAGAAAGACTTATGGAAGACATCTTCAAATTTCTGTTCGTGATAGGCATCATTGCTATCGGCTTCGTAAGACAGGCCAGGAAAGAAGCGAAAACCAGTACCGGCAACGGTCCCGCCATGCCTATGCCTGATGCAGAAAGTCCTTTTCCGGAAAATTGGAACGGCGTACCCTATGACGGATATAACCCCGAAAACCCCGGACCGGAAGTAAGCGCGCCGCGAAAGAAAGCCGCAAAGAAACATAAGTCCGCTCCCAAACAACCTCCCGTCTGTCCAAACACCGACAATATGTCTCCCGAACCCACCGAGGCCTCATCCCAATTTGAAATACACTCGGCAGAAGAGGCACGCAAAGCCATCATCTGGGGAGAGATATTACAACGAAAGTATTAATGCGATTGAAAATAAGTTGATTCCTTACACGAAAAAATAACTATAACATTATGGCATTTAATTACATTTCAGCAGCAGAAGCTGCAAGCCTGATTAAACATGGCTACAATATCGGCCTGAGCGGATTTACTCCCGCAGGCACAGCCAAAGCCGTTACGGCTGAACTGGCAAAAATAGCAGAAGCGGAACATGCCAAAGGAAACCCTTTCCAGGTAGGCATTTTTACAGGAGCTTCAACCGGCGACTCCTGTGACGGTGTCCTCTCACGCGTCAAAGCCATCCGCTACCGTGCTCCTTACACAACCAATCCCGATTTCCGCAAAGCGGTGAACAACGGCGAGATTGCCTACAATGATATCCATTTGTCGCAAATGGCGCAAGAAGTACGCTACGGTTTCATGGGAAAAGTAAATGTCGCCATCATCGAAGCCTGCGAGGTGACTCCCGACGGTAAAATCTACCTGACTGCTGCCGGAGGTATCGCTCCCACTATCTGCTGCCTTGCCGACCAGATTATCATAGAGCTGAATGCAGCACACAGCAAAAACGCCATGGGCCTGCACGACGTCTACGAACCGCTCGACCCGCCTTACCGCCGCGAAATACCTATCTTCAAGCCGAGCGACCGTATCGGACAGCCTTACATCCAGGTAGACCCGAAAAAGATTGTGGGCATCGTGGAAACCAACTGGCCGGACGAAGCCCGCTCTTTCGCCGCTGCCGACCCGCTGACCGACAAAATCGGACAGAACGTAGCCGACTTCCTTGCCGCAGATATGAAACGCGGTATCATCCCTTCCACCTTCCTCCCGTTACAGTCGGGCGTAGGCAACATCGCCAACGCAGTATTAGGTGCTTTGGGACGTGACAAGACGATTCCGGCATTCGAGATGTACACAGAGGTTATCCAGAACTCCGTTATCGGACTGATTCGCGAAGGCCGCGTGAAGTTTGGCAGCGCCTGCTCACTGACCGTAACCAACGACTGCCTGAACGGTATATACGAGGATATGGACTTCTTCCGCGACAAGCTGGTTCTCCGCCCGTCGGAAATATCCAACAGTCCCGAAGTGGTGCGCCGTTTAGGTATTATCTCCATCAACACGGCCATCGAAGCTGACCTCTACGGAAACGTAAACTCCACCCATATCGGCGGTACGAAGATGATGAACGGTATCGGCGGTTCGGGCGACTTTACGCGCAACGCCTACATCTCCATCTTCACCTGCCCGTCCGTAGCCAAAGAAGGCAAAATCAGCGCCATCGTACCGATGGTATCCCATGTGGACCACAGCGAGCATGATGTCAACATCATCGTTACCGAACAAGGTGTTGCCGACCTGCGCGGCAAGAGCCCGAAAGAACGTGCACAGGCAATCATCGAGAACTGTGTTCATCCGGACTACAAGAATATCCTGTGGGATTATCTGAAACTGACCGACGGCAAAGCGCAGACTCCTCATTCCATGCGTGCCGCTCTGGCTATGCACGCCGAACTGGCAAAAAGCGGGGATATGAAGAATGTGGACTGGGCACAGTATAAATAAAGACAGTTCCTTCCGTTAAAAAGACCTTTCAGGCACGGGATTACGCGGATTGCACGGATGAAAAGTGCAGCATGGATTAAACTGAAAAAATCCGTGCAACCTGCGTAATTCCGTGCCTGAAAAATAAAGTTCACACCAACCGGCCATTCATCGGATAAGCATGTCACAGACTGCATCCTGGAATTTACGCGCCTCCCTGCCGGAAAGCACATTCTGATTCATAATGGCAAAAGCAATGTGGTGTCCGTTATTCGCCTTCAAATAACCAGCCAGGCAGTTTATAGCCGTAAAAGAACCGGTCTTGGCATGCACATTCTTATAAGAAAGCGTCCCTTTCCTCATACGGTTCTTCAGTGTTCCGTCCACTCCTCCGATAGGCAACGCCTTATACAGTTTCTGAAACACATCCGTGCGTGAATAAGCGAATTTCAAGAAAGCGACTAAAAGTTCAGAGGAGATGTAGTTATAGTTGGAAAGCCCGCAACCGTCTGCCAGATTATAGCGGTCGGGGAGATAACCCAGCTTTCCGATTAACTGACGGACAGCCGAAAGCCCGTCCGCAGCCGAAACATGCCTGCCGCCCGTAAACTGTGCACCCAAACGGCATAACAAAGCTTCTGCATTCAGATTGTCGCTCTCCTTCATTATCCGGTTGACTACCGCCTGTACAGAAGTGCTATAAGATGCCATTCGCACTGAAACACTGTCTTTTTGAAACTCGCGGAAAGAATAATCCGACAGACAATGAATGCCTTTTGCCCGTAAACGCTCCAGGAAGGTGTGCATAAAGAAATCCTGAGAAGAGTAGATATTCACCGTACCGGTACGCCTCCCATCCACATTACCCGATACCGCCAGTTCATTGCCGTTCTCCAGCCAGTTGCGGGATACGCGGAAACGTCCGGCAGAGGGAGTACGGGTTTTCGTTGTATTGGCCAGCGTGTAATAAGACGAAGCGGGCGTACATTCCAAACGTGCCGCATCACCTTGTGCACCGGGAAAAGCGGTCACCGTAACCACTCCTTTATCGAGCATCAGCGGCGACAGGTACGGCTGAAAAGAATGGGGCGTATCGTCCCACAGCCAGCCGCTTCCCCAATACAGGGAGTCTTTCATGGAAACATCGCCATATATCCTGCCTTGAACCACAGAGAAAGGCAGCCGCGCCACGCTGCCTACCAAAGAATCCAGCGCCTCGTCGTCAAACTCAGGGTCGAAGCCGCCGACAACGTATATATCCCCTTTCAGCGTATCACGCTCAATCACTCCCTTATACCAGACTTCCGTACGGAAAGGCTCGTCCGCCTCAGGACGCGCAAGCGCCGTAATCGTAGTCAGCAGCTTCATCGTAGAGGCCGGACGGGAAAGTTTATCCGCCTGATAATCATACAGAACCTTATTGGCGGTCAGGTCGTATGCTGAAACAGATACATTGGAGCCTGCGGGCAATTGATACTTTATCAATGTATCCAGTTGCGAAGACAAAGAGTTTGTTTCAGGTGATATTCCCTGTGCAGGCAATACACAGGGAATAAACGTCAAAATCAATACAATCGGGAATAAACAATATTTTCTCATCTTCTTACAAGCTATCATTCAGTTTCTCTGTTATCCGGCTATTTCCGGCAACCGGACAACAAAGAAACGATAACCGCCGCAGAATCGCAAGTCATCAGCTTCACGATTTTCATAACACCCCGTATTTTGTCTATCAAAGCGCTTCCTTAAAGATTTCGCCTACCGTAGGATGCGGGAATACCATCTTTTTCCATTCCGAGGCCGTCAGTTTGAGTTCGACAGCCATACCGGCCAGCGTGATAATCTCCGAAGCCGGATTGCCCAGCACATGTGCTCCCAAAACGGTATTATCTTCCGCCAGCAACAACTTGCACATACCGTTAATGCCCTCATTCTCCGCGACAAAGCGACCGGAATAAGCCATAGGCAGCTTGACGGCACGATAAGGAATACCCTTTCTTTGCAAGGCCTCTTCCGTATCTCCCACACCCGCAATCTCAGGATTGGTATATACTACACCGGGAATAGCCCTGTAACTCATACAGTCTTTCTTCCCCAGTACGGCATGTACCGCCACTTCCGCCTCGCGCACAGCGGTATGGGCCAGCAAAGAAAATCCGGTTAAATCCCCGCAGGCATATACCCCCGGAACGGAAGTCTGCATCTGTCCGTCCACCTGTATATTTCCGCGCGCCGTTTTATCTAAATTCAGGTTCTCCAATCCGAAGCCTTTCGTTACGGGACGGCGGCCGACGCTCATCAATAATCTTTCCGCAATTACACAACCCGCACCTTCGGCATTTTCATAATTTACCTGTATCTGCTGCGTGTCTCCATTTCCGGACGCAACTTCGGACAGTGCCACCACCTTTGTGTCCAGCATGAATTTAATGCCGCGCTTGGCATACTCCGCACGAAGCATGGCCGACAGCTCCTTGTCCATTCCACCCAATATCTCGTCCAGCATCTCGATGACAGTGACCTCTACCCCCAGGCTGTTGAAGAATGAGGCAAACTCCATACCGATTACCCCACCACCGATAATGGCCAGTGACTTTGGAAGCTCCTTATTGTCCAACGCATCGCGATGCGTCCAGTAAGGCACCGTATCCACTCCGGGAATGGGCGGAATAAATGTTTCCGAACCTGTGCAGAGCAATAGATTATCGCATTCATAAGTTTCGTCACCGCACAGAACATGATTCTTATCTATGACGGAAGCCTCGCCGGTCACAATGGTTACATTGCCGGCAGTCAGTTTTCCTTTGACACCCAACACCAGTTTCCGCACAACCTTCTGCTTGCGTGCTATAATCTTGGACAAATCAAACGAAACTTCCGACACGCTGACCGCGTATTTGGATGCGTGGCATGCATTGTCATACGTTTTTGCAGAGTACAATAAAGTCTTGGTAGGAATACACCCCTCGTTCAGACACACTCCGCCAAGATTCCGCTTTTCAAAAAGCACAACACTCAAACCGGCCTTTCCGGCTGTTTCCGCAGCCGTATATCCCGCAGGACCGCCGCCGATAATGGCAACTTGATATTTCATAGTTCTTACATTTATGGATTTCTGCATGCAAGATACGACAAGAAATTCAGAAAAAAAAGCGTAATGCCTTACATAATTATCATCTTATTGCGACATACGCTGCTCAAGCAGGCGGATAAACTCTTCCTCTTTGACGGGAAGAAGCGCTGCACACTTACCCTCGCCATACCTCACCAGGACATAGCGCATAACGGCAAATCCGCCTATCTGCATGGAGGAAGCGCGCTCTACCGACGTAATATCCTTCAGCAGGATTTCCTTCCCCCGTGAAAACCGGCCGAAAAACAGCAACAGTTTATTGTCGGCAGTAACGGTATAGGTAGTATGAATCAACTTCTCGATACTGACAACCAGCAGAAGCATAAAAAGGACAGCGATGAGAATTTGCTTTTCCCAAAGGCCGTAAACGGCTATTACACCTGCCAAAGCAACAAACAAATACTGTCCGGCAGCGATACGCGCATGAAAAATTCGATTCATTTTATCCGGTTTTTGCCGCTAAGGTAGGTATTTTTACGAATTAATGCCCATAAGGGAGACAAGGAACGTACTTATTTTGTAGTTTTGCGGTGTTAAATACACGAAACTATGGTAAGAAAGTTCGATTTCCTCGTTATCGGCTCCGGAATTGCCGGTATGAGTTTTGCGCTGAAAGTGGCGCATAAAGGAACAGTAGCCCTCATCTGCAAGGCCGGCCTGGAAGAGGCAAACACTTATTTCGCACAAGGCGGGATAGCCTCCGTCACCAACCTGGCGGTAGACAATTTCGACAAGCATATCGAAGACACCATGATTGCCGGAGACTGGATAAGCGACCGTGCAGCCGTAGAAAAGGTAGTGCGCAATGCTCCAGGACAAATCAGTGAACTCATTAAATGGGGAGTGAATTTCGACAAAAAAGATAACGGAGAATTCGACCTGCACAAGGAAGGCGGACACTCGGAATTCCGCATCCTGCACCACAAGGACAATACGGGTGCGGAGATACAGGAAAGCCTGATTGAAGCCGTGAAGCAGCACCCCAACATCACCGTATTTACCAATTTCTTTGCGGTGGAAATCATTACGCAGCACCACTTGGGCATTATCGTCACCCGCTATACTCCGGGCATCAAATGCTATGGCGCCTATGTGCTGAACGAAAATACCGGAGAGGTGGATACGTTCCTCTCCAAAGTAACCATCATGGCTACGGGCGGTTGCGAAGCTGTATACCGCAACACCACCAACCCGCTGGTGGCCACGGGCGACGGCATCGCCATGGTCTACCGCGCCAAAGGCGCCGTGAAGGACATGGAGTTTATCCAGTTCCACCCCACCGCCCTCTATCATCCGGGCGACCGCCCCTGCTTCCTGATAACGGAAGCCATGCGCGGCTACGGCGGCGTGCTCCGTACCATGGACGGCAAGGAATTCATGCAGAAGTACGACCCGCGTCTTTCACTCGCCCCGCGCGACATCGTGGCACGTGCCATCGACAACGAGATGAAGCAGCGCGGCGACGAGCATGTGTATCTGGATGTCACCCACAAAGACCCCGAAGAAACCAAGAAACACTTCCCGAATATCTATAAGAAATGCCTCAGCATAGGCATCGACATTACGAAAGACTACATTCCGGTAGCCCCTGCGGCACACTATCTCTGCGGCGGTATCAAGGTAGACCTGGACGGACAGTCCAGCATCCGCCGCCTGTATGCCATCGGCGAATGCTCTTGCACCGGTCTTCACGGAGGCAACCGCCTGGCTTCCAACTCATTGATTGAAGCGGTAGTTTATGCCGATGCAGCCGCCAAGCATGCGTTGAGCGTATTGGAACGTTATGATTTCAACGAAGACATCCCCGAATGGAACGACGAGGGCACCATCTCCAACGAAGAGCGTGTGCTCATTACGCAAAGCATGAAGGAAGTGAACCAGATTATGGAATCCTACGTAGGCATCGTCCGCAGCAACACCCGCCTGACCCGCGCATGGAACCGCCTGGATATTCTTTACGAGGAGACGGAAAAACTGTTCAAGAGCAGCAAGGCCACCCGCGAGCTTTGCGAACTGCGCAACATGATTAACGTAGGATACCTGATTACCCGCCAGGCCATGGAGCGCAAGGAAAGCCGCGGACTGCACTATACGATAGACTATCCGCATCCGCAGAAATAAACGGTTATGGCACACTTCAACGAGTATCTGAACTTTTTGGAACTTTCTCCTTTGATTAAACATTTCCTGCAAAACGGGAAAAAACGTCTTTACAAGAAAGGAGAGTTCTTTTGTCAGGCAAGTGAAGTGTGCCATAACATTGCCTATATCTCCCAAGGAGGTTTCCGTTACTTCTACCTTGATACGGAAGAAGACAAACATATCATTGGCTACAGTTTTGAAAAGGATTTTGTGGTAGACTATGAGTCATTCACAAAACAGACACCCGCCATTGTTTATACGGAAGCAATCAAGGCGAGTACCGTCTATCAATTATCTTATAACCAATTGGAAGCATTTTGGGCAGCAAGCCAGCAAAACCAGTTATTAGGCCGTAAGATTGCAGAAAACCTGTTCTGTATGACTTATCACCGGCTATTGAGTCTATATCCGAATTCTCCTAGAATACGCTATCAAGAATTATTGAGAAGATGTCCCGACATCGTTCACCAGATAAGTCTGAAGGAAATCGCTTCTTTCTTGAATATCTCTCCATATACCTTAAGCCGCATCCGACGGGAAATAACTTTCGGATAAAAAGATTAATTTCTTGCTTCAAGGCAAGAAATTGCAATTTTAATATATTTATTTTTGTCAAAATATTACAAACTGCTATCTTTGTAAATACCTATTATCTAATCTTATAGCAGACTGACATGAAAAGCAGTTGTATCTATACATGTATACTTTTGTGCTTGTACGTTTGCAACTTACACGGACAAACACTTGATGACAACATTGTCATTACACAATGCAGCGACTCCTATATCTTTATGGAAGAAGACGGTATTCCTACCGTACGCAACAGAAAAGAAACATCCTATGAAGCCACAAGAATGGGAACTGCATTGCAACCCTACACCTACTACGGAGAATTCATTTCATTGGACGGAGCTTCCGCCAAAGGCGGAGGAAAGGCAGAATATAAAAGCATCACGCCGGAAAATGTCTTCTTCGACGACAGCAAGGTTTGCTTCTTCAACATCAATCTTGACCGTAAAGGAAAAAAGACGGAAGTTACGTTTAAACGTACTTTTCATGACCTGCATTATTTTACACGAATCTATTTGGGTGAGGATTATTTTATAAAAACAAAGCAAATAACATTCATCATTCCGCAATCCCTCTCCCATTTCCGGTTGACAGAAAGGAATTTTACTCCTTCTATTCACTGTGAACGCGGCATCAACAGTGCCGGAGACTCCTTATTCACTTATACCGTGACGGACATGCCGGCCATGAAAGACGAAAAACATATGCCGGCATCGGGTAAAATATACCCGCACATACTGATAACCGGCTCATTTAAAGATGTTCACGATATGTACCGGTGGTCTAACGGACTGGCACAAGTAGACTGCAACATACCCGAACTCGACAGTCTATTAGCAGAAATCACCGAAGGCTGCCGTACGAACATGGAAAAAATACGTAACACATATGCCTGGGTACAACAAAATATCCGTTATATCGCTTTTGAAGCAGGTATATTGGGACACAAACCCGATACTCCCGCAGAAGTGTTGCGTAAACGGTACGGCGACTGCAAAGGAATGGCAATCTTGCTCCGTACATTGCTGAAAGCACAAGGTTTTGATGCCCGCCTTACCGATATAGGCACTGTAGACATCCCCTACCGGATGAGCGAAATAGCTACACTTGCATCCGTCAATCACATGATATGCAGCCTTATCTACCAGGGAAAGACCTATTATCTGGATGCCACCAACGAATATATAAACGCGGAATTCATACCCGAAAGCATACAAGGAAGGGAAGCTGTAATAGAAAATGGAGAAAACTGTATCGTGCACACATTGCCCATGCTGAACAGCAGTGCATCTACAGACAGTTTGTCCTATATCTGTAGCCTATCCGACAAGCAAACGAACAAAGTATTGCAGGGCAATGTAACCCGTAGCTGGAGTGGAGACATGAAAGAATTTTTCCTCACAGCCTACCATGAAAACGATAAAAGCGGTCGGAAAGAGTATCTTCCCCGTATCCTGACCGGAGATAATCACAATTATCAGATTAATTCGGTCAGTTGGATACAGCAGGAACCTCAACAGGAATGGGCTGCTCTGACCGGAGAAGTAATAAACAGCAGTGCTGTACAAATAGCCGATAATGAGTTTTACATAGAGCTGGACCTTCACAATGACCTGTTTGACCAACCGATAGACACCGCCAAACGCATCCATGATTACGAGCTCCCGCTCCGTTGCCGCATCGTACGCCACACAGAACTGGAAATACCCGCAGGCTACGTACTTTCTTATTGCCCCAAAGGCATCTCAATCCATACGCCGCAAGGTATACTCTGTTGCTCTTACAAAACAGAAAGAAACAAAATCATTTTCCGGAAAATAATGGAGATAACCGAAAAACGTATTCCCCGCAACGAAATTACAATCTGGAATACACACTTGCGGAAATGGGCTGATGCATCCCACGAACAAATCATCCTCAAAAAACAATAATAATGAAATAGAACATGTTATTCCTGATGGGGGTGTTGGCACTTTTATTAACCACCCCTAATGCCAATGCCGATGACAAAGAGAAATACAAACTCTTTGCAGAGGAAACGAGAAAAGAAGTCTGGGCATTGAAACTGCCCGAATTTACCAACACGGCTGTTCCCGATAAATATAAAGATGAGTCAGCCGTCATTCTGGCAGCACACAGCCGGTTGGAAATCACCAAAAAGACCCGCTTCAACGTCGGCGCCTTCCTCGGAGGATTTCATTATATCGACCGTGAAGTAAATTGTCGCGACTTATATCGTATGCTTGTGCAAATTAACGATAAAGCCGCTTTGAAAGAGTACTCCGAATTTGATTATAAAGCGGAAATACGTAAAAAAGACTGGCGGTACGACGAAAACTACCAGCAAGTACTGGGCGTACGCATCATCAAACCAGACGGTACCGTAAACGAAGTAAGCACCGACGAATACATGACAGCCACCGAAGGTAAGAAAGACCAGGAACAACTTCAGAAACTTGCCGTACCCGGACTGGAAATCGGTGATAAGATAGATATTTTCTTCTTCAACTACACTTCATTGGAAAACCACAATCTCGACCCATTCGTCTTCCGGTTTCGCCAAAGCCACCCGATGCTTTCCTATACAGTACATTGCGAGATAGATGACAAACTTACTACCCAGTACCGTACTCTGAACGGTGCACCGGACTTTAAACAAAGCAAAGACGAAAACGGAAACATCCTGCTTGATGTGGCTGTAAAGGATATAGAACAAACCGAACCCGACTTATGGTATAACCCTATGCAGCAAACTCCAATGACATTGATGTACATTACCAATAGCAAGATGAAAAAATACACCTATATTCCAAAAAGCACCACAGAAAAAGGACTACAACCCAATCCTGATGCGGCTGCCATACAGGAAGACGACTGGGAATTTATAAAGCAAGCTCAAAAATATAGCGGATATGGCGGTTTAAGTAGCCCCAAGAAAGGTATCCGGCTTCTCCGCAACGTAAAGCAAATAAAGAAAAAAGACTGGACAGACGAAAAAAAAGCAGATTTCATCTACAATTACTATCGTTTTGCATTGTTATCGGACATTAAAAGTGATTGCAACAACGAGCTGTTCATCATCTATTTTCAGGGATTGCTGGATTGGGTGGATGTTCCCAATCTGTTTGGAATGGTTACCAACGAAGACAAAGAACCGCTTGACAAACTGACGAATTACCGCAATACCACCTGGCTTCTTGCACTTCCTGAAAGTCAGAAATACTATCTCCCGCCTACAGCCTACCTTATTCCCCATGAAATTCCTGCCCGCTATCAAGGCAGACAGGCCATCCTGGAACCGGATAAGAAGAAAGCCAAGAAGCTGAATACAAAGGCCGAGCGGGAACATTTCAATCTGCCGGCAGGTACAGCCGATGATAACCAAAACATCACTACCATACAGGCCGACATCGACAATACGCTGCTCACCGTCAGCCGGAACGAATACCGCACCGGAACACAAAAAGAATACATGCAGTCTGCATTGGTTAAGCTGGAAGATGTGGATGCAGCCTATCGGCGCCTGCTTAGCATTGATAAGGAGTTTGCCGAAGAAGTAGGCAAGAAATACGCGGATGATCTTCGAGAAGCATTCCGAAAGGGCCGCGAACAGGAAAAGGAAGATTATAAATGGGAAATAGACTTCTACCACGGCGAAAATGCCAAAGAGTTGCTCGGCTATCAGATGCAATGTTTGGGTAATCGTCCGGACAGCGCAGCCTTTATTTATAACGTTCGTTATACAATGGATGGCTATATCCGAAAAGCAGGACCTAATTACGTGCTTTCCGCAGGCAGACTCATAGGTGAACAGACGCAGATTGAAGGTAAGGAACGTAAACGCTCCGCCGACATTTATATGTCCGCTCCCCGCACTTTCCAATGGAATATCACTGTAAATCTTCCGGAAGGGTACAAAGCGGCTCCCGAAGGAGTAGAGAAGTTAAATGTAAAAGTAGAAAACGAATGTGGTGCTTTCATTGCAAAAGCTGTTACAGAAAACGGCAAACTTATATTGAATATCCTCAAACGATATAATCATAAGATAGAACCGGCTGCCAATTGGGAAAAACTGCTTCAGATTCAAGATGCTTCCAAAGCCTATGAAGCGCTTTCCGTAGTACTAAAGAAATAATATTACAGATAAAAAGCGGCCGAAAACCGGTCGCCGAATGAACCGGAATCAAGGCGCGGATTATACGAATATAACAGACAAAATATTCTGTATGCCTTCGTATAATCCGCGCCTGAATCCAGTATTCGGACAGATGTACCGACTATCAATAGTTTTCCTTCTTCACCTCGAAATAAGCCTGCGGATGCAAACAAGCCGGACATACCTGAGGAGCTTCCTTGCCTGTGTAGATGAAACCGCAGTTACGGCACTGCCATACTACTTCGCCTTCCTTAGCGAAAACAGTAGCATTTTCAATGTTCTGTACAAAAGCGCGGTAGCGTTCTTCGTGTCCTTTCTCTGCAATGGAAATATTACGGTACATGGCGGCAATTTCAGGAAAGCCTTCCTGCTCGGCAACATCGGCAAAGTGAGGATAGTCCAACGCCCACTCTTCATGTTCGCCTGCAGCGGCAGCCTGTAAATTCTCCAGTGTAGTGCCGATAACTCCTGCAGGATAAGAGGCGGTGATTTCTACCATACCGCCTTCCAGAAACTTAAACATACGTTTCGCATGTTCTTTCTCCTGATCGGCTGTTTCGGTAAAGATAGCGGAGATTTGCTCGTAACCCTCTTTCTTTGCCACGCTTGCAAAATAAGTGTAGCGCATTCTTGCTTGTGATTCACCGGCGAATGAAGTCAACAGATTTTTTTCTGTCTGAGTTCCTTTGATACTCTTGCTCATAATTCTTTTTTATTAGTTAATGTAATTACGTATAGATAGATTGTTCGTATTTCCTTTATTTACAAGACAAAAATACGAATTTAGTTTTAATAAAACCCCACTTTGCCTCATTGGATTTATCTACCGCCTAATAGGTAAAATCTATTTCGTTCCATAAATCCAATGAAGCTATTTTTTATTTCTGATTAATAACAAGCAGTCTGATGTTAATAACAAGAAACACCTTGTTTATGTTCAAGCACCCACAAAAAACAATCAGTCATCGTGCCCGAAACGGTGCATAAAAACAAAAAGAGCGGAATAATTATAGCTGTTTGCATTATTTTACCTAATTTTGCAATCTCTTTTCAAAAAAAGAGAACGTATCGAAATCGGATCGGTGCATCCTCACAGGTAAAACAAAGTTTCTAAAATAAAATGAAAGCGTTCGAATTCAAGCCAAAGCTATACACGGCTTTAAAAAATTACTCGAAAGAACTCTTCATGGCAGACCTGATGGCCGGTATCATTGTGGGTATCGTTGCCTTGCCGCTTGCCATTGCGTTCGGTATTGCATCAGGCGTATCGCCCGAGAAAGGTATTATCACGGCAATCATCGCCGGTTTTATCATCTCCCTGTTAGGAGGAAGTAAAGTTCAGATCGGCGGCCCTACCGGTGCGTTCATCGTCATTATCTACGGCATTATCCAGCAATACGGAGAGGCCGGGCTGATTGTCGCCACACTGATGGCGGGTGTCATCCTCATTCTTCTGGGAGTATTCAAACTGGGGGCAGTCATTAAGTTTATCCCCTATCCTATTATCGTAGGCTTTACAAGCGGTATCGCCGTTACTATCTTCACCACCCAGATTGCGGATGTATTCGGATTGAATTTCGGCGGAGAGAAAGTTCCGGGAGACTTCATCGGGAAATGGCTGGTTTATTTCCGTCATTTCGATACCGTCAACTGGTGGAATACGGCTGTCAGCATCGCCAGCATCGTTATCATTGCCATCACTCCGAAGTTCTCGAAGAAGATTCCCGGCTCGCTCATCGCCATTATCGTAGTGACCGTAGCCGTGTACCTGATGAAGATGTATGGCGGCATCGACTGCATCGACACTATCGGCGACCGTTTCAGCATCAAAGCCGAACTGCCCGATGCCGTAATGCCCGCGCTGAACTGGGAAGCGATTAAGAATCTGTTTCCCGTTGCCATCACGATTGCCGTACTGGGAGCGATAGAATCCTTGCTGTCCGCCACCGTAGCCGATGGTGTTATCGGCGACAAGCACGACTCCAATACCGAACTGATAGCCCAGGGCGTTGCCAATATGGCTACTCCCCTTTTCGGCGGTATCCCCGCTACGGGCGCCATTGCCCGCACAATGGCGAATATCAACAACGGCGGCAAATCGCCCGTGGCCGGTATAGTACATGCAGTGGTGCTGCTCCTGATTCTTCTGCTGCTGATGCCGCTGGCGCAATACATTCCGATGGGCTGCCTGGCAGGCGTACTGGTGGTTGTGTCCTATAATATGAGTGGCTGGCGCGTGTTCAAGGCATTGTTGAAGAACCCGAAATCGGACGTTACCGTGTTACTGATAACCTTCTTCCTGACGGTTATCTTCGACCTTACAGTTGCCATCGAAGTGGGTCTGGTCATCGCCTGCGTGCTCTTCATGCGCCGTGTAATGGAGACGACCGAAATTTCGGTTATCAAGGATGAAATAGACCCGAACGCCGAAACGGACATCACAACGAACGAAGAGCATCTTATTATTCCGAAAGGCGTAGAGGTGTACGAAATCAACGGCCCTTACTTCTTCGGCATTGCAACGAAGTTCGAGGAAGTGATGGCACAGCTCGGCGACCGCCCCAAAGTACGCATCATCCGTATGCGCAAGGTTCCTTTCATCGACTCCACGGGTATCCATAACCTAGAAAGCCTTTGCAAAATGTCTCAGAAAGAAAAGATAACCGTCGTGCTCTCCGGCGTAAACACAAAGGTACATCAGGTATTGGAAAAGGCGGATTTCTACACGCTTTTAGGCAAAGAGAATATCTGCCCCAACATCAACGTGGCACTGGAACGGGCACACAAACTGGTTGAATGACCCGGCAATTGCAAACCGCCTCTCTTTAATAACAGGAAAAGAAAACCGTATCGTCATGGCAAAAAGAAAAAGCAGCAAGAAGCAATCTCAAGGAGTGATTTACCTGATAGTGCTGGCATGTCTGGCACTCATCTGCCGTGAACCGATAGCCCGTGCGCTGCAAGACAAGCTTCCTGTAATTAAAGAGAGGATAACGCAAAAAGCAACACCCGCCATCACCGGAAGCCCCCTGCTTCCCGCTCCCCTGAAAAACGTACCCGAACAGATATTGCACCGCAAGGGCTATACCACTTCGTACAACCGCGAACATAAGATACCCAACTGGGTGGCATGGGAACTGACACCCGAAAAACTGATAGAGCGGGAAAGCCGTACCGACAAATTCCTGCCCGACCCCGACCTGCCCGAAAGCCAAGCTGTGACTACCGACGATTATAAACGCTCCGGCATGGACCGCGGACACATGTGCCCTGCCGGCGACAACCGCTGGCACTGGAAAGCCATGCAGGAAAGTTTCTACATGACCAACATCTGCCCCCAAAACCACAATCTGAACCGGGGCGACTGGAAAGAACTGGAAGATGCCTGCCGCCTGTGGACAAAAAAAGAAGGAAAGCTATACATCGTATGCGGTCCGATTCTTTACCGGCAAAAACACCGTACCATAGGCAGGAAACACAAAGTTACCGTGCCCGAAGCTTTCTTCAAAGTCATACTCAGTACCCGCAACGGGCATCCTAAAGCCATTGGCTTTATCTTTAAAAATTTATCAGGAAATCATCCGTTAAAAAACTATGTCAACAGCGTGGATGAAGTGGAACGCATCACTGGCATTGACTTTTTTCCTGCTCTGCCGGATGATGTTGAGAAAAAGGTTGAAGCCATGCAAGATTTAAATTTATGGAGCTTTCGCTAACTGTTAACCTTTTTTAAGCTTGCAAATTTAAACAACATAATGTCATTGTATGTAGCATATATTATACATACAACTCCCTCTGTATTTATCAAAATGTAATAGTAAAAGCGTTTAAACGATATTTTACTTTATATTTATATAATATATCGTTTCTATATACTTACATTTTATCACCTTATTATTTTCTTTTTTTCAAACCTTATTATTATTAATTTAATATCTTTGCGCCCCGATAATAACAGGCTTAATTTTAACAAAATAAAATGAATTTGTATACAGTGTCAAAAAGAATTTTTGTTTGGAGAAACATAAAAAAGCGTGATGACACTTAATTTTTAGATAATTACTTTCTGAAATTCTACAACATTAGGCATTTATCAATTCAATTTTAATCAATAATAATTTAAAGACAAGGATGAGAAAATCAATTCTTTGGTTTGTACTTTTAACATTATTCGAGATTCCTTATGTGCTTGCACAAAATGGATTTCGGGTGACGGGACAAATCATCTCGGCTGATGACAATCAACCGGTTATTGGTGTGTCCATTATAGAAAAAGGTACAACAAATGGTGTAATTACCGATGTTGACGGTAATTATAGTATTATGGTGACAAAATCACCTACGAGTTTACAGTTTTCTTATATTGGTATGAAAACTGTAGAAAAAGAGTTTACGGCTGCCACCCGCTTTGATTTGAAGATGGAATCCAGTGCGGAAATGGTAGATGAAGTGGTAGTTGTGGCTTACGGTGTGCGTAAGAAAGGAACAACAACAGGTTCAATGTCGGTTGTAAAAGACAAAATCATGGAAGCTGTTCCTACTCCAAGTTTCGACCAGGCACTGCAAGGACAAGCTTCAGGATTACAGGTTTTGTCCAGCAGCGGTGAACCCGGTGCCGTAGCTAATTTCAAAATCCGCGGTATCAACTCTATCAATGCTGGTACAGAACCTTTATTTATCCTGGACGGAGTAGCCGTTTCGTCAGAAGACTTTTCAGCTATCAACCCCAGTGATATAGAAAGCGTATCGGTATTGAAAGATGCCTCCTCCACTTCCATCTATGGAGCACGTGCAGCCAACGGTGTAATTGTGATTACCACCAAACGCGGACGTGTAGGAGATAACGGTAAGATTGCAGTACGTGCACAATACGGTGTATCTTCACTTGCCTATGGCAAATGGGACGTAATGAATACGACCGAACGACTTAACTATGAAGAAGAAATAGGATTGCGTAAGGCGGGTTCATACGACCGTGAACTGCTGGAACGCACAAACATAGACTGGCGTGATGTAGTATATAACGATGCTGCAAGTTTCTACAGCACCGAAATCCAAACAAGCGGAGCTACGCAAGGCGGATTTAACTACTTCATCTCAGGAAATATATTTTCGCAAGACGGTATCGCCGTTGGGTCCAGCTACGACCGTTATACTTTCCGTGCCAACCTGGAAGCTAAAATCAACAATTGGTTCAAAGTAGGAAGCAACGCCACTTTCGCATACGAAAAAATAAGCGAAGCTCAGGAAGGAGAGTACACAACCTCTACTCCTATTTCCGCGTCACGCCTGATGCTTCCCTACTGGAACCCTTATAAAGAAGACGGAAGCTGGGCTTCTGCCGCCGACGGAAGTTGGACTGGTTCCAATGTTAACCCTATGGAGTGGCAGACAACTAACTGGAACGATACGAACAAATGGAAAGTCATTGCCACGGCTTTTGCCGAACTGCGTCCGCTCCCCGGTTTAACGCTCCGTACATTGGGAGGTATAGACTTCCTGGATATGAGAAGCAACAACGAAACTTCTCCCGACTTTGTCGGCAACCAGGGTGAAGGTGCCATTGGCCGCGGTTTCTCCCGTGCAACGAACCTTACCTGGACCAATACCATCTCTTATTTGTTCGACATCAAAGACGATCATCACTTCAATGTGCTATTGGGACAGGAAGCTGTGGATAACCAATCTGACGCTTTCTCCGTAATAGGCCGCGGACAGACAAACTCTTATCTTGTGAACCTGTCTGCTGCAACCCGTGCCGATATTCCTACCGATTCAAGAAGCGGCAGTACTTACCTCTCTTTCTTCGGTCGTGCGGAATATAACTATTTAGGTAAATACTTCGTTGACCTCAGCGCACGCCGGGATGCATCTTCACGTTTCGGTACCAATTCGCGTTGGGCCAACTTCTGGTCGGTAGGTACAATGTGGAATGCAAAAGCCGAAAGCTTCTTGGAAAATGTATCTTGGCTGGACAACGCACAGCTACTTGCCAGCATCGGTACATCCGGTAACTCTTCCATCCCCGACTATGATCATCTGGCATTAGTGGCAGGCGGTCCTATCTACGGACTCGAAGGCCAGGTTCTTCCGGGTCTTGCTCCTTACTCCAAAGGAAACGAAGACTTAACTTGGGAAAAGACCACTATCCTGAACATCACCATGAAATTGGGATTCCTGAACAGATTTAACCTGACTGCGGAATTCTATAACAAATATACCTCGGACATGCTGATGGCTGTTCCCGTTTCCGTAGTAGGCGGATACTCCACCCGCTGGAGCAACATGGGTGCCATGGTTAACCGCGGTGTAGACCTGGACTTGAATGTAAATGTGCTGAAATTCAAAGATTTCCTTTGGACTGTTTCAGCCAACGCATCTTACAACAAAAATGAAATCAAGGAACTCTATGAGGGTCGCGATGAATACGAACTCTCTACCACCGGTCTGTTCCTGAAAAAAGGACACTCTTTCGGTGAGTTCTACACCAACCGTTTCGCTGGAGTCAACCCCGCCAATGGTGATGCTTTGTGGTACGACAAAAACGGTAACCTCACCAACGAATGTCTGGACGAAGACAAAGTGCTGGTAGGTAAAAGCTATATCGCTCCCTGGCAGGGCGGTTTCGGTACATCCCTTTCCTGGAAAGGACTTACCGTATCTACTCAGTTCAGTTGGGTGGCCGACCGTTGGATGATGAACAACGACCGCTATTTCAATGAAAGCAACGGTACGTTCGTCAACTATAACCAGTCGAAGAAAATGCTTTACGACCGCTGGAAGAAACCGGGCGACGTAGCCACAGTTCCTCGTTACGGCATCGCCGCACAGTTGGACAGCCGTTTCTTGGAAGACGCGTCTTTCTTGCGTTGGAAAAACCTGATGGTTTCTTATACATTGCCCGCCAACCTGCTTGCTCCGTTGAAAGTAGTTGAGAATATCCGCGTATATGCACAAGGACAAAATCTACTTACATTCACGAAGTTCCAGGGCATGGACCCGGAATCGAGCATGAACATCTATGCGGCGCAATATCCGATGTCTCGCCAGTTCTCCATAGGACTTGAGATAGGTTTTTAATGTGTAATAAATTATATAACAGCATATATATGAAAAAAATAAAAATAGCATCGCTTTGCTTCCTGTTTGCTTTGGGAGCGACATCGTGCAGTGATTTTCTGGACCGCTATCCGGACTCGGCTATTCCGGAAAAAGACGCCATGAAGACATTGGACGATTGCAGCGAAGTTGTGACCGGTATTTATAGCGCGTTTAAAAACGGTGCGCTTTATAGTGGTCCTTTGACTATCCTGCCCGATATTCAGGCAGATATGGCATATGCTTCTTCCACCAACATGGGACAGTATACGGCTGCCTACCGCTGGGAAATAAAACCCAACGATACTGACGTGGAAAGCATTTATGCAGGACTTTACCAGATTGTAGCCCGCTGCAACTTCTTTCTGGACTACAAAGACCAAGTGTATGAAACACTGACGAAAGAAGAAGATAAAAAGACTTTCGAAAAGCGTTTGGGTGATGTATATTTTGCCCGTGCGCTGGCTTTTGCCGATTTAATCCGTACTTTCTGTGAGGCATATACGGAAGAAAACAAAGATACTCCGGATATGGGTATCTCACTTCCGATGACGTATGCCGAAGCGGTTCCCAAGGTAAAGCGTTCCACACTGTACGAATCTTACAAACAAGTACTGGACGACCTGGAACAAGCCGAGAAATATATACCGGCCGAACGTTCGGTTGCCGACTCTCCCTACTTCAGTATCGGTGCCGTTAATGCGCTCCGTGCACGTGTCTGCCTATATATGCTCGACTATGAAGGTGCCGTGAAAGCAGCTACCAAAGTTATCGGAAGCAAAATCTATACATTGGCCGATGCCACTACTCCCTATGCTACTGTAGGCGATACTCAGATATCCGAATATCAATATATGTGGAGATATGATGAAGCCGATGAAATCATCTGGAAAGTAGCCATGTCATCCGACAGCTATGGAGGAAGCCTGGGCAATGTGTTCCTTAACTATAACGGAGCTACTTACAACCCGCAATATATCTTCTCCGAGCAAATTCTGAATTTATATGAAAGCAACGACTTCCGTACGAGCGTATTCTGTGCGCAACAGGAAAATTCGGCCGGAAACACTGTTTACATGATTGTAAAATATCCGGGCAACCCGAATTTGGATGGTGGTCTGCAGCAGAATTTCATCAACATGCCGAAACCTCTCCGCCTTTCGGAAGTATATCTGATTCGCGCCGAAGCTTATTACAATTTAGGAAAAGCTACGGAAGCTTCCCAAGACCTTACAGCACTGAAACGCAAACGTTATCAGTCGTTCGGCAGCTTTAGTGCTGAAGGTGAAGACCTCATTAAGGAAATCCGCAACGAACGCATACGCGAATTATACATGGAAGGTTTCCGTCTTTCGGACATGAAGCGCTGGGGACTTGACTTGGTACGCAAAAAACAGCTTTATACAATGGACGGACCGAGCAACAATGAACTGAAACGTACGAAAGACCATCCGCTCTTTACATGGCCTATCCCCAAAAATGAGATTGAGGCTACCAACGGAGTGGTAAAAGGCAATAGAAGTAATGGAAGTAATAATTAACAATAAAACCCGATTAGCAAAAATGAAGAAACTTTTAAAAGTTCTATGGGCATTGCCTTTAACGGCACTGCTGGCTGTAGGTTGCCAGTCGGAAGACGTGGTGTACAACGGCGGAGACTACGTAATGTTCTCCGACTCTGTCTATACCATGCCTGTATTGGAAGACGACAAGGTGTTTGAAGTACCCGTATCGGCTACCAATGCCACAGACTATGACCGCAACTATGCTGTAGAAATCATCAATGAGAAATCTACAGCCATACGCGGCTATCATTTCGATTTTGTAGATGGCACCAATAATATCACTATCAAAGCCGGTGAACGTGTGGGTATAGTAAAACTGAAACCGACATACGCCAATGTAGCTCGTGAAGACAGCCTGGTTATTAGCCTGCGATTGTTGGAACCGAAAGACGAAGAACTCGACCTGTACGGTAATGTAACGCGTGTGGATATGCAGAAATGCTATCCTTTCAGTATGGATAATTTCATGTATCCGGGCGCTTACACATATATGCTCGCTTCTTTCCCGTTCGGTGACCAATTGCAGCAGATACGTGTGGATGCCGAAGTGGTGGATGACCATACAATCAAATTAAAGAACGCTTTCAGCGACCTGTATCCCATCCGACTCATTTTCGATGACAGCGACCCGCTGAATTATGTCATTAACGTACCTGAACAGGAAGCGTTTAAAGACAGCAATTACGGTACCATTTATTTACGCTCTGTAGAGATGTATCCTTCGTACTTCAATGTACCCGACCGTTTCTTTATTCTTTATCTGGAAATGTATATCCCGCAAGTAGGTAGTTTTGGCGTATACCAATACATCTTCAAATGCATCACCAAAGAAGAAGCCTGGGAAATGGACAACGGTGAAATCAATACAGGAGGTTCTATTTTGAGCCTCAGAGCACTATCTGAAAACTAAAATAACACAGTATGAAAACTACATTTTTTTATTTAAAAGCAATGTTTGCCGCATGCCTTACACTGGCAATATTTGCAGCTTGTAGTGATGACGACGACAAGAGTTCTTTATCTTCAAAGATAGAACTGTCCTCCAATGAGAGTGAAGCTGTGTTGGCAAAACCTGCCGAAGGCGCTACAGCTATCACCTTCGATATAAAGTTTACCGCTACAGGAGAATGGAAAGCTAAAACATCTCACGGCTGGTTATCTCTTGACAAAAAAAGAGGTACGGCCGGTGAACATACTATTCTCGTCACTGTAAAAGAAAACAAAGAAGTCGCCAACCGTGAGGCAAAAATAACCATTGCCGGCAATAATAACGCAGAACCTGTTGTAGTAACAGTTGTTCAACACGGAATTGATGCCGAACTGGTGTTCAACACGCCCGACGGTGACGGTAACAGTGACAATAGTATGGAACTGAAGATCAATAATGAAGCTGGTAGCATCGCAGGTACTGTAGAAGTAGTCAGCAATTATGACTGGACGGTCGAAATCGCAGAAGAGTGGTTAAGCTACGAAATTACAGAAGCTGGTGACAATGGCGTCAGCAAAAATATAAGCTTCTACGCAGATCCCCAAAAACTCTCTTCTTTTTCGGAAGAAGCATCCGTTTCATTTACTTACAAAAGTGCAACCAAAGCAACTCCCGTAGTTGTGTCTTATAAAGTAAAAGTAAACATTGTGCCCACGGTTACCTTTACTGTTAATGATGAAGAAATAAGCGAGTTTAGTCTTGAAAGAGACATAGATGACAATTTTAAAAAAATAGTAACGGTTACTTCCAATTTTAAAGGAATATTCTCCGACTTGCCCGAATGGCTGGTTATCGAAAATATCACAGGCGAGAGTATAACCGACCAAGAGGGAATTGCTCCATTTGGTGAAGCGGATTTCTTTACATCTGAACAAACTCTTATCTTTTCATTAAAAGACGAGTATCTGGATACAGAAAAATATGAGCCTGCATCGCTAAAAATTACTGGAAACAAAACCGGAGAAATCGAATTTACTCCATTGACTGTTAAATTTAATGGAGCCGGGAATGATTATATTTCGGTTAATGCAGAAGGTTTCGGTCAGCAAAATACTGAAAACGGATATTATACTTTTGAGGCTGAAGGAAATACAGAAATAGATGATTTTGGCAAAGGTATTTCTAAAAGTTTTAGTGTAAAGGCAGGAGACAATACTAACTGTTATTTGGCTAAAATGGTAAATAACCGCCCTACAAATACGTATATAAATGGGAAAGATGATAATGCAGATGAATGGTGGGCAATGGTTAGACCTAAACCTGCTACCCGAAGTAAAATAGAAAGCCAAGAGTATGATTTGATTTTAAAAGATCGCTACATATATGAGAGCCCTATGGATCCTAACGCTGCATCTAAAAAACGTTACTTGGCATTATTTGTTGTTCCGAATACAGTTGAAACGTTTGCAGATCTATTTGACGAGGATGGTGAACTACTTCCCGAATACGAAGACAAATTCATCAAAGTCGAGCAAAAAGGATTGAAGAAAAACTATGAATTTGTTGTTAAAGGACTTTCTTTAGGTGGTACCATCTATGAATTAAAAGATGGTAATATTACAGTTCCCGCAACAGGCGGTGAATTCCAAGTAGTGCTCGAAGCAAATAATATCGATATGGAAACTGACGGTTTAGGATTCTATTATCGAATAACGGGCGAACCTTATCAAGAAGGTTGGGACGGTATAGCTTCTTATGCTCCAGACGCCCCGGATTCATTCGTTACTGCTACAATTAAGGGTAATGAAGATGGTAGTGTTAGTAGCACTTTGACAATTACTGAAAATGAAAGCCCATCACCACGCACAGAGAGATCTTGCGGATTTGTAGCAGATACAGGAAATGAATTATTGTGTAAGTTTACTATTACACAAAAAGGTAAAGAATAATGATTTATAAGAGAAAAACAACGATGAATTTAAGGAAAAATATAACCTACTTATTCTTTTCCTTCCTCTCCTTGTTAGCAGTTACAGCATGTTCCGATGAGGATGATGCTGTAATTGCAGGAGGAAAAGGATACTTGCAGTTACGTCTGTTTGCCGAGGGTACCACACGTGCCTTAAACGATATGGCAGATGCTAAAAAGATAGAACTCGAGTTGGACTGTGATGGTCTGACTGTCGTTCAAACTTTAGGACTTTCTTCCGTACCGGAAGCTGAAGGTGCAGGCTTGATAACAGAAAAAATAGAATTACTGACCGGTGACTATCAATTGATGAGTTACACTATTTACGGTGCAGTAAAACCGGGCAAAGATACACCGGAAGAGTTAGCATACGGCTATCCGGGCGATTTAAACTTCCAAGTCGCACAAGGACATCTCACAGAAATAGATGTTAATGTAGAAGCTACCTTACGAGGTAAAATCAGCTTTAATCTGATAAAGGACCTCTCCAATTATCAGGAAGAGATGGATAAGGTGAACAACGCATCTACACGCGCAACTGCAAAAGATGAGACACTGTTCCAGTACGACCAGATAGCCGAGGTAGACGTTACGTACAAAATGGGTAGCCAAGTGGCACGTACCTCACAAGCAAAAGTATACTTGGCAACCGATGCGGATTATTTCCACACTGATACACTTTCACTGGTTGCAGGTGAATATACCGTTACGGAAGTGAAGTATTATGACAAGAAGCGCCAGAATCTGTTGCTCGTTACCAATCCGAACATCGAGATTACCGTAGCTCCTAATGTACTTAACAAACAGGACATTGATGTAACCTATCCTGAAAACATGAAAGCCATTTCCGATTATATGGCTCTTTATGAAATTTGGAAAGCAATGGATGGTCCAAATTGGAGTTATGCGGGCGAAACTTATGTAGCCAAATCCAACTGGAAATTCGATGGTCGTCCCATCGATGAATGGGGTAATCAACCGGGTGTACAAGTAAATGCTGACGGCCGTGTGAAATCATTGGACTTGGGTTCGTTCAATGCCAAAGGAGACATTCCCGAGGCATTGGGTAAACTGACCGAACTGGAAAGCCTGTGGTTGGGAAAACATGATGATGACTTATATGAAACCGAAAGTGTTTCTTACAAATTAAGTAAATACAGTCTTTATCACAAAGGAGTGGATTTACGGAAAAACCGTTTGTCCATTGCCCGCGAAGAACTGGCTCTGCGTCATCCTCGCCGCAAAGCATCTCCCATGTGCAACCAGAAGAAACAGGCTTATACTTATGCCGAGCATGCTACATACGATGTGAACAAGGGCGATATATTCAACGGAATTACAAGCATTCCTACCACTATCAAAAACTTGCAAAAGTTGGAAATTCTGTATATCGCCAATGGCCGGATTACCAATCTTCCTGAGGAATTGGTAGAATTGCCCAACCTGACAGATATGGAACTCTATAACTGTAAGTTGGAAGAATTCCCCGAAGCATTGAAGAAGATGCAGAATATCATTGCATTGAACCTCAGTACGACTTCCATCGAAGGTGATACGGACGGTAAACAGATGATGGAAGGTTTGAATGCACTGTTCAATAGCTCTAAGAACCTACAGATACTCTATGCACAGGAATGCGGACTGACCGAATTCCCAATGGATATATTAGATGCAGAAAATCTTGTTATGCTCGACATGACGGATAATAAACTGACTAAATTGCCCCAAAAAGAAAATGCTGAATTTGCTCCGAAGTTTGCACCTATACAAGCATTCTTTGATAATAATTTGATTACCAAAGTAGAGCAGTTTTTCTGCGGAACCAATGACATTGAAAAATTCTCAATTGTCAGCAACCACATCGAAGAATTCCCGTTATTGTTTAATCAAGGTGCAATAGACGGCAAATATGCAGCTGAAACCATTGATTTTACAGACAACCGGATTTCCAAGTTCCCGGAAGACTTCAAGGGTATCCGCACTGAAACGCTTTCATTGAGCTGGAATCCGATTGGCGAGGTTAAAAACGGAGTAAGCTACTTCCCTTCTGCTTTTGCCAAAGCTACAGAAAACGGCCAGTCTCCCGAGCGCGTATCCATCCAAAACTTGGAAACAATGAACTGTAATTTGGACTCCATTACTTATACAGACGGTTTCCAGTACTTCAAGAATCTTCAGGCATGGGACCTCTCGGGCAACAATTTGCGCTACATTCCTTACAAATTCAATGTAGAGACTTTCCCGTACCTGACTGGCTTGAATCTGAGTCAAAACTGCTTCTCTAAATTTCCGATAGAGGTATTCAATGTACAAAGACTGTACAAACTTTATATCTCCAGCCAGACCGACAGAGATGGCAACACACGTTGTCTGAAAGAATTCCCAAGCGGTATGGACCAGGTATTCGGTTTGCGTTTTCTGGATGTATCGGGCAATGACATCCGGATAATTTCGGAAGAAGATTTCCCAGGCATACTGATGGAATTTAACGTTGCAGATAATCCAAACCTGGAAATGACGATTCCGTCCAGTGTTTGCGAATCAATTGTTAAAGGAACATACATGTTGGGATTTGATTCAGACCAGTACATATTAGGTTGTCCGGCATTGGATTTGGATATAAATAAATAAGAGAAATTATGAAATTGAATATACTGAATTATAAACATGTTTTAGCAATAGCTTTTATGGGGTTAGCTGTCTGTATCAGCTCTTGCAAAGATGACGAAGAAGGTATCACAGGCTTCCGACTTGATAAAGAAAGCATCGAATTGCCTGATAACGGCGGTGAGGTGGCACTTCAGATTTCAACCAACGAACGATGGACTGCTTCTTCTGATGCCGATTGGTATATGATAACTCCTGCCAACGGTGAAGGCAGCGCTGTCTGCGTGGTTAAAGCCGACTCATCATATATGTATACGCAACGTGAGGGATTGATTACTTTCCGTACCGTATCGGGCGAATATACAGTGAAGATTCAGCAAGGCGGATACGAACGTGCCATCAAATTTGAAAGCCTGCAGGACGACACGTTGCACGTACCTCATTACAAACCGCTGGACGAAGCATATGTAGACATCGAGGCTACAGCCAACGTATCTTATAAGGTAGTAATCCCGGAAACAGCCCGCGAATGGCTATATTTCAAGGACGAAAACAGCCCAAAGTACGAGGAAGAGTTTAATGCGGAAACTACCATTCCACGCAAACAAAAAGTGCGTCTTTACTTCAAGACCCATATCGAATGGGATAGCGAACGTAGAGCCGATTTGCAATATATCGAAACCGGACGTACTGACGGCATTGTATCAGAAGTAGGTGTGATTCAGGAAAAAGCTCCGCGCATCATCCCTTCAAGAACCGGCGACTCATTGGCTCTGCTGACTGTAGCGCGTATGTTGAACGTAGGTGTTCCATGGAATACCAGCCGTCCTATCACACACTGGAACAACGTCAAGACAAGACCTGTTACTTATACATACAATGACGGTACCATTGAAGAAGAACGTACTGAGGAGCGTGTTGTAGGATTTACTCTTTCCATGATTGAGACGAAAGAATCCTTACCCGACCAACTTAAGTATTTGGACCAGTTGGAGACTCTTGCCATAACATCCAATTCAAACTCTTACATCAAAGAAATTGAACTAGGTGACGTGGTCACTACACTGAAAAAATTAAAAAGTTTATCATTGTTCGGCTATGGTATTTCCAAGCTGCCCGCTTCGATAGGCGATATGGAAAATCTGGAAGAATTGAATTTAAGCGCCAACACTTTCCAAAGCTTAGACGACGTTATCAAGCCTTTGAAAAATTTAGGACCGAAACTGAAATATCTAAATCTGGCTTCTTGCCGTATTGTAGACGGTGATGCAACCAAAAACTTGGCTGATACACCTAATGGTATCGATCCCGTATCAGGACGTCATATAGGTTTGACAGGTACACTTCCTAAAGAAATATTTACCTATTTCCCGAATATGGAATATTTGAATCTTTCTTATAACTACCTGCATGGACAAGTTCCCGACCTTGCTAAAACAGACTTCGAAGGAGGAGAAATCCTGCCTAAGTTGAAATATCTCTCTATCAATTTGAACCGTTTTACAGGCAAACTACCTCAATGGATGGTCAACCACGAATATAGAGGATGCTGGGGCGCTGCCATTCTGATTCTCAATCAGGAAGGAAGAGACTATGAAGGAGATCTTGCAGGATTCGACAATGAAAGAGAATTTACCGATAACATGCCGGATTGTCCGACCGATGAGGAAGAAGAGGCACAGTTGCTTAACCTACCGATTCTTAATGATGCAGAAAAAGCGGCTGCAGCTGAATTTTCGGCAAAATATCCATGGGAAAAATATGGCAATAACTGCCCTATCTATGGTAATTGGAGATACTATAACAGAATTAAATAAATAGAATGATATACGAACTATGAATATATATACGAAACATATATTTCTTTATTGTCTGATGCTGTGTACGGCACTGTTCACAGCCTGTTCAGACGATGATGATATCCAAGAAGCATTAGCAGAAGGGCAAGGAGAAGTTATATTCACGTTCGAGCGCAATCAGGTATACAGCATCACCTCCCTTGAGGAGATGGTGCGCCTGAAAGTGACGCTCGAAAAAGACGGTGAAACAATTACATTACCTACATTTGACCTGACCGGTGACGAAAAAGCCATGACTTCCGAACCTATCCGTCTGGATAACGGTGTCTATACTGTAAAGAAATACATCGCTTATAATAATAAAGGTGTACAGGTGATGGAAGCTTATCTGGAAAGCGATAATGAACTGGTGGTAGAACACGAAAGCGTTACAACCTTCTACTTCCCTATCTCGATTCGAATTACTTACTCCAATAACATGTTGCGCAGTACTTTATTCGGAATCTGTACCGAGATATTCGGAAACGACTCTACCTTATGGCCTAAGACTTGGCGTGAAGAAAATGAGGACTTCCTTACCTGGGAAAACCTTCATTTTGAAACCGATGACTACGGCAACATCGCATACCTTTCAGAAATCGTATTCGATGAAAAATTCGCAGCCAATACCGAAAAAGGATTTGAGGGAATGAAAAAATTGCCGTCTGCCGTTGCCGAAATGCCTACTATCGAGAGTCTTGTAATCCGTAATATTCCGGAATTTGAAGAGTTGCCCGACAATCTCAACAAATCCGGCATCAGTTCAATTACGGTATTGAATACTTCATTAAAGGAGTTTCCGAAGCATTTTGAGAATATAAAACATCTCAACACCTTGAGCATCATCAACAGTAAACTCACCGAAATTCCGGCTTCCTTACAAAAACTGGAGAATCTGTTTGCTGTAAACCTGGATGGCAACGAAATAACTTCATTCCCGGCAGAACTTGCAAAGAGCTGGCAGAAACTAGTCTCATTGAGCATGCGAAACACAAAATTGCAGTCTCTTCCTGCTGAAATATTCAGTATGAAGAAAGTTTCTACTTTCGATTTCAGAAACAATCCAGACCTTTCTTCGCTGCCTGAAACACGCGGTGAAGGAGTAGCATTGGCAGGCTTTCTGCTTGATGGTTGCGGATTTACTTCAATTCCTGCAATTGCAGCAACGGAAGGTATCCGTATGTTGTCATTGGCAGACAACAAGATTACATCTGTCAGCAACAATGAATTGAGCACTACTTTACAATGTCTGATTCTGGATGGTAACCCGTTAAGCGCCGCTCCGGTAATCAATCACGAGAAATTGATGGAACTGAGCTTGGATAACTGCGGTTTGACCGAGATACCCGATGTAAGCGGATTACCCAATTTACGTTCTCTGTATGTAGCAAAAAATCATATTCAGGAAGTTAAGGCAGATGCTTTCACCAAATGCAAAATGTTTTCAACACTGGGCCTGGAAGGCAACAATGAGTTACAAAGTATTGACAATAATGCTTTCTATACCACTACTGATTACAAATTGGAAGAATCGACGAATACATCAATTGCAAGGCCTATTTATATGGTATGTGTAGACGTAGACAATTGTCCGAATCTGACCTGGGCTATTCCCGATTCCTGGAATCACATTCCAACTATAGATGTCACAAACAAAGTCGGACTCAAATTCGGTGATTCTCATGTAGTTGTTTATCATAAAAACTCCAATGGAGTAACACGTACGCAACATTGTAAAGAACCACTGAAAAATGGCAAAGAGTGTGGAAAAAACCATGATGCGCGTCCTGTGAAGGATTTTGAAGAGTGGAAAGAACAGAATCTTAAATAATGAAAGTATTTGCTCTATCCATATGTACACTATTGCTGTTTTCAGTAACAGCCTGTGAAGATGATACATTGCCTGCCGGCAATGACAATCCGGCTGTACCTGAAAACGCATATATCTGGGACAATCCCCATACCTCCTTTTTCGGACTGAAGGGGAATGTCTCCGATGTACATCAACAAATGGTTAATCCGGCCACCGGAGAAGGTACGGAAACAGAAGAGCCGTTTCATGTAACGGACTATTCCTTTGATACAAAAGGAAATCTGACTTATTATAACGGAACCGGTGCGGAACCGTCAACACGTATGTTGGGAGTAGACTTAAACTACTTCCAATATACATATGACGAACAAGGCAGAATGAGAACTATTGCCGTTTATACACTCGGTACAACTTCTCCCACGGTTTACAATATCTCTTATGATGAACAGGAACGTTATATTCCGCTGCCATTCCCTTTGGGAGAGATGAACCTCTTTTGTGTAAAAGGAGTGAAACAAATTATAGGTCCGTCAGGGAATATCTCTGAATGGAAATCGGACAATACATTCGTACATACACAAATAGTCAATGCAGGGTCTTTGTTTGAAACACGCACCAAAACAGTTTATACCTATAAAGATACAGAAACCTTGTTTCCTGAAAGCGCAACAGTTACAACATATACAAACGAGGAATTGGAAAGTACGGAAAATATTCATTATCAATGGAACGAAAAAGGTGCTTTACTCTTTTCCAAGCAAGAATGTTATACCGCTGACGGAACGCTGGAAGTGTCTGTCGCTACTAGTTACAGCGAAGCCGTGCCGCTTGCACCAGTACTTATCAAAACTGACGCACAAAGTTATGTTACGGAAATCGCCTATAGTTACGACAGTAACGGTCGGTTAAAATCAGCAATACGCAACCTGCCGGCAACAGATAATCCGGAAGAAACCCCCAAAGAGCTATATGAATACGAAGAAACGGACACACAAGGCAACTGGACAAAATCCATTCAGAAACAGAGTGAACAAATCGATTGGAGCCATTGGAGTGGAACTTTCTACGTACAACGTACAATCAGTTATCATTCCTGATAATCAAATTTACTGACAAAGCTCATTTTTTACCAACAACTCTAACAAATTCTCTCTTGAGCTTAACTCAAACAAGCGGACACACCGTTGTTCCGCTTGTTTCTGTTTTTCCGTACTCCTACGGGTAATGACTATCTCCCCCTTTTCGCCCGGAGCGAGTTTGGCTGGTATCATTACAGCAGAAAAATCCGGATCTTCCGTTTTGAACCCAACCTGAAGAGAATGATTGCTCGAATTGATTACCATGACATTTGATTTCTGCATCTGTGTCCCCAGTTTCATCGGATGAAAACGCACCAAAGTAGTACGTAATTGCAACTTGCCCAATACATACGCATATCCCGCATATTTTCGCGGCTTTCCGGGTCTTACATAGCCTTTAACCTGCAATACGAAAGGATTCTCTTTCCCGGAAAAAAATACGGTCACAGAACGATTGAACACTCCCGGTCTTCCGGCAGGGTTATAAACAATATTAATGCTGCCCTGCTTTCCTGGCAATATCGGAGCTTTGGAATAATTCGCCGTAGTACATCCGCAGGTTGTCCTGACAGTAGCAACAGCTAAAGGAGCTTTCGTTTTATTTGTAAAAATATAGGTAGCCGTAACCGGATCTTCATCTTCGGAAACAGTACCTAAATCATAAACAGTCTTATTGAAAACTATGTCTTGTGCCACGATTTCACATAAACCCAAAAGATTCGCAACAATCAGAAAAAGAATTCGCATGAGAATATCGGAAATTATATTTTTCAATAAGAGACACTCACAGCCATCCCTGCTTCCCTCACCAATGCTGCAATACGGTCCAGTTCCTCATGAGTAGCCTTTTGCAGGTCATGGTCGGGAGTTTCCCGGTCAATAGTATAAATCATCACCTGGCGGGGAGAAATCTCCTTGACGGCCTCTAACCAGGGCAAAACATATTTATCGGAAGTATTATCCATATCCTTATCTCCAAAGCCGCCTTTCAAAAACATGGTTTGGATAATGCAGTTACCCTTAAAAGCCTTCATTCCCCCGATTATCCCGCGGACGGAATAATGTCCTGCCGGACGGTCGAGCTCACGGATATAAGCTTCGTCTGCCGTATCCAGTTTCAGAATATTGTTATCCACTTTGTTCAAAGCCTCGAATACGGCAGGACGATGAATGAAAGTAGAATTGCTCAATACGCTTACCTTGGCTTTCGGAAAGTATTTGTCGCGCAAAGCAAGCGTGTCTTCTATGATTTCAGGAAAATGCGGATGTGCGGTTGGTTCTCCGTTTCCTGCAAAAGTCAGTACATCGGGTACGGGTCCGTTTTTCTGCATATCCTGCAGACGGGCTTCCAATGCGGCACGCACTTCCTCTCGTGTGGGGAGCGGCTTCTTGGGACGATGGTCGGAATTAAACCCGCACTCGCAATAAATGCAGTCGAAAGTGCACACCTTACCGTCTTCCGGCAACAGATTGATTCCCAAAGATACTCCCAAACGGCGGGAATGGACGGGACCGAATATGGGAGACGGATAAATGACAGTCATTTGATTTACTATTTACAAATTATGATTTAACAGCGGTGATTGGCGGTTTTCCGATATTTCAAAGACAAACCGCGTAATCAGCACAGCAAAGATAAGAAATAAACATCCAGATATTTCCAAAAATACGGCAGTTATTCTTCAAAACTTAATACGAAACTGCATCTGCAAGTCTGTTTTTGTATTTCCTTCTATCAAATCGTTACCCGAACCGATAGTTTCACGGTCCCGGTAAGCGGTTTGCCCGAACTTAACGAGAAACATAAAAGTTTTGTTCAAATCACAACGTATATGAGCAGAATAGCGAAAACCGCTGCCGTAGAAAGAAGGAGTATAAAACGTATAAACCAATCCTTTTTCGGAAGCATAAATCCGCGAATCGTAATCGTCCGTATGGAAATAAGTACCTTGTACGGATACGGCCAAAGGGAATCCGGAAAAAGTATAAGCGCAGGACTGGGTACATTGCCAGCCTTGTTTTCCTTCAAACTCATGCCCTTCCCCACTCTGCTGGCGAAAATAGTTGTAATCGACCGTAGTGCGGCATGAAAAAGCTCCCGGCGTATAAGCAAGCCTGCAACGGAGCTTATGATGAAAGACCGGTAACGTCACTTTCCCGCCTGTTCCCGACACATCCCTCTCCTTGCGCTTATACCGGTAATTGAGATATAGCAATAAGTCTTTCTGCGGAGAATAGGTAGCCTGAAACATTCCGTCTATTCCCTGCGAAGCCTTGCTGATGCGATATTTCCACCAGGGAAAAGAGAACATATCCAAAGAAGCGAAAAACTTCCAGTGCGCCCAGGGAGCAGCTTCCGTAGCCAGATACCAGCCGTTTTCGTTTTGCGGAGCACTTCCCTCGCCGAACGAACGCCCGAAGAAAGACCAGTAATCGTGGGAATAACAACGATGTATTAACAGCAGTTGATAACCTGTTAATATTTTATATTTCAGTTGGTTCAGCAAGGCATATCCCTGTTTGCCAACAGCCCCCTCTCCTATCCATACCAATCTTCCCCAACGGTATTTATAATCCACACCCAGATTATAAAAATCATTTCCATGCAAGTTGTATTTCGCATACTTCTTTAAATCCGGTTCATAAGGATGACTGAAACGATAATAAATGCCTGTCACCCCCACTTTCAATCTATTTTTTTCGTAAGTGAGGTTACCACCCGCCGATTGCATGACAAATGCATTCATTTTATCCGCCTCCTTCTCCGTACGGTGCAAGCCTGTTTTGTAAATGGAAGCGATTTTTCCGCCTTTCACCACTCCATCCATAGAACGGTGCGAATAGAAAGCGGAAAGTTCTAAAAAACGAAGAATTTCCACTGTTACCGCCGTTCCGCGAAAATAGTTATACGAGTCCGTAGAGCTGTGTTTCCGGATTCCCCCTCTGCGGAATTCGGATGCAGACATGGAGAAAGTTTTTCCTAATCCAAAGTCTGTGCCAATCACCAGGCCCTGCCCGAACCCCAGTTTATAATTGCCCAATGCCAAAGCTTTCAGCCTGCCCCTGTTTTTGAGTAAGCCGTAAAACGAATAGTAATCATACCCTTTCTTGTCATGCAAAGCAAAGAACGGTTCACCGGCATCCTTTTCTCCCGTTATTCCCGCCTGAAAGTAATCTCCATAGCGAAAACTGTAACGCAGTGAATGGTAAACGGCAGGTCCCAGATAGTTTTTCTCATATCCCTTGCGGGTATATAAAGGGATATCCAGACGTGTCAATACTTCTTGCCCGGCATACTTCAATACCGTTTTTAAAGAAGGATAGCGGGAAGGGCCCTCAACAGTCTTTATGCAGACGAAAGGTAACAGCAGTTCGATAGTTTGCCGGTCCATCTCCTTCACCAACTGCAACTCATAAAGAGTCTGCATCTGTCCGTTTATATAAACATACGCCAAAATATTTTCTATTTGAATATCCGTAAGGAAAGGAAATTCCTCCAATTGCCGTTTAGTGGCGGCATTGATATTGACAGGTTCTTGCAGACGAGCGGAAAGCGTTTCCAGTTCATCTTCCCAGTTTCTCTCTTCTTCATCGGCGGAGAGTTGTTCCAGATTCTCTTCCCACAGGGATAATGTCGCATTTTGAGCTACAAGCATAGGAGTTATTAACAGCATACTCATAAAAACTCCTATCTTGATTAGGGTCATCTATAATAGTGTGTTTCCGGATAATAGGCAACGAAGTTACCTTAAATTAGTTAATTGAACAAGGAAAAATGAAAGCAATGTAACAACATTACGCAGAATGGTGTACTTTTGCGCTATGAGCAAACGGTTTAACATAGTAATACTCATAACATTTCTCTCGGCAGGAGTCCTGACTTGTCATGCCCAGCAGCAACCCCAAACCGGTGCATCCAAAAGCATCTATCTCACTCCCATGTGCGTGTACAACGGCGATACGATTCCTTACGTGAAACTTCCTACCGTTTACATCTTCAAACCGCTAAAATTCAAGAACAGGCGCGAAATGGCGAAATACTACAAACTTATCCGCGATGTAAAGAAAGTGCTTCCCATTTCAAAGGAAATCAACCGGGCGATTATCGAGACTTACGAATACCTGCAGACCATTCCCACTCAAAAAGAGCGGCAAAAGCACCTGAAAGCTGTGGAAAAGGGGTTGAAAGAACAATACACTCCCCGTATGAAAAAGCTTTCCTTTGCACAAGGAAAACTGTTAATCAAACTGGTAGACCGGCAAACCCATTCCACTTCCTACGAACTGGTAAAAGCATTTATGGGACCTTTTAAAGCCGGATTCTACCAGACCTTTGCCGCACTGTTCGGAGCCAGTCTGAAAAAACAATACGACCCTACGGGAGATGATGCGCTTACGGAAAGAGTAATCTTACTGGTAGAGAGCGGGCAGCTCTGATAACTTCAGTACATCATTTAAAATTAATGCCCGCCTTACGTGCCTGCGAATGTTGAAACTGACGTTTTACGGTATATAAAGTGCCTTCTTTAACAAATTTAGAACCTGTCTGTTTAAACCAGAAAGAAACATTGTTTTTCACACAAATATCGTGAAGCTTCATAATCCAGTCGAAATTACAGATACGGGCCTCATATCCGGACTCTCCCCCTGCAACCACTTGTTCAACCCACTCTCCTATATTATAGGCATCCAAACTGATTTCTTCCAACAACGGCTCGCAAATAATAATTTTGTGTTTTATAGGAATAGCTCTGTAAACAGGCAAACGATTATCCGCACATAACTGATTTTCAACTGTACAACAGATAGTTACATTATCATATCCGTCTTTCCAATCGACAGGCAGACACTCCATAACCCTGTTTATACGTTTGGTTATCATCAGGAAATGAAGATCACTGCGTTGACGAATCATTTCCCATGCCTCAGTTCGCCACGCATCTGCATCTTCAACAAAAAAATCGGAAGTAAAACAGGTATAAACAAGAGTTCCGGACGGAATTTTAAAACTTCCGTTCTTATTCGTCCGTACAGGCAAATCGAAATTTTTCGTCTTAACCACAACCGAACTGTCAACATTTCTTTTTGCATCTCCCCGGTAGACATAACAATATCTGCATCCTTCACTGAATTTATGGCAACCGTGCCACAAATTCCACATCACCGACCTCTCTACAATACCATTCATCCGGATAAAACATCAGTTAATATTATGTTGATAAACCTGTTACTAACGTAAACATACAAAGGAAATAAATAACTGTTATATAAGCAAATAAGTTGGTTGATAAATCAAGTATAAAGCTGTTAATTACTAATATTTGTCCACTCACTTCAATTTATTGAATAAATCCCAGATAACAATGCCTGCCGTAACCGATACATTCAGAGAATGCTTCGTACCGTATTGCGGAATTTCAATGCAGCCGTGAGAATGGTCAATAACTTCCTGTTGAACACCTTTCACCTCATTCCCCATTACTATGGCATAGTTTCTGTTTTTGTCTAAAGTCAACTCATTCAGCATAATACTGCCTTCTGCCTGCTCTACGGAGTAAACCGTATAGCCTTCGTTTTTGAGGTTATCAACAGCTTCAACAGTGTTATTAACATACTTCCAATCGACGGTAAATTCCGCTCCCAAAGCCGTCTTGTGCATTTCGGCATGGGGTGGAGTAGCCGTAATGCCGCACAGATAGATACATTCAATGCGAAAAGCATCCGAAGTGCGGAATACGGAACCTATATTATGCAAACTGCGGATATTATCCAATACAACTACAAGCGGCAGTTTTTCCGCTTCCTTAAACTCCTCTGTACTAATGCGGTTCAGTTCGGTTATCTTCAGTTTTCTGTTCATAATCGTAAGGCTTTGTACCGGTCTGTACACTATGTACCGGCTCATGTCGTGCAAAGATACTTCTTTCCGTTCACATCCCTGTTAATAACCGTTGAAAAGGTGTCAATAGCGTATGGAAAAATTTTTAAAAATAATATTTGCATTATTCAAAGTAACGCATAATACGCCTGCATAACGAACAAACCAAAAAAGTTAACCTAAACTTTCAAAGACTGTATAAACACATTTTTAAGTACTATTTCACTGATTAATCCCTTTAAAGTTATTAACTTTGCGGTTATCAACAAGATGTTAATGAAGTGAGACTATAGCAGAGTAGGGAGCTTATTATCAAGAGATATAACTTTAATTGCTTACGTTAATAACCTAAGGATAAAGTTTAGCCTTGTACTAATAACTTTATGGGCAAGAAAATTTGGATTTATTTGTCCACACTATTAACAGCCTATCATCACTATCAAAGGATTTTTAAAGAAAGAAGAGAAATAAAAATTATTATTATGGATAATCTGATAGAAGCTATCAAGCAACTGAAGAAAGAGAAGAATGCAATCATTCTGGGGCACTACTACCAGAAGGGTGAAATACAAGACATAGCCGACTATGTAGGCGACAGTCTGGCTCTGGCACAATGGGCGGCAAAGACGGAAGCCGATATTATCGTGATGTGCGGTGTCCACTTCATGGGTGAGACGGCAAAGGTACTTTGTCCCGACAAGAAGGTATTGGTGCCCGACATGGCGGCGGGTTGTTCGCTTGCCGACAGTTGCCCGGCGGATAAGTTTGCACAGTTCGTTAAAGAGCATCCCGGACATACGGTGATATCCTATGTGAATACAACGGCTGCCGTAAAGGCTGTTACGGATGTAGTGGTAACTTCCACCAATGCCAGACAAATCGTAGAAAGCTTTCCCGAAGATGAGAAAATAATATTCGGTCCCGACAGAAACCTGGGAAATTATATCAACTCCGTTACAGGCAGGAATATGTTGTTATGGGACGGAGCGTGCCATGTACACGAACAGTTCTCGGTTGAAAAGATTGTTGAATTGAAGCAGCAGCATCCCGGTGCAGTGGTATTGGCTCATCCCGAATGCAAGGGCACGGTTTTGAAACTGGCGGATGTAGTAGGTTCTACGGCGGCTTTGCTGAAGTATGCGGTTGCCCATCCCGAAAAGGAATACATCGTTGCCACGGAATCGGGTATCCTGCACGAGATGCAGAAGAAATGTCCGCAGACGAAATTTATTCCGGCACCGCCCAACGACAGTACCTGTGCCTGCAATGAGTGTAACTTTATGCGGTTAAACACATTGGAAAAGCTTTATAATTGCCTGAAAGACGAATCTCCGGAAATCAAGGTGGATGCGGAAATAGCAGAGAAAGCGGTGAAACCGATCAAGAGGATGCTGGAGATTTCTGCAAAACTGGGATTATAGTGAATTATTCCCTTGTCGCTGGCATTCTTCGATGAGGGTATGAAAATGATTTCAATATTTTTTCAGGCACGGATTACATGGAATTTACGGTTTTCATAAACCGGAACCATGTAATCCGTGCCTGAAAATTTATCATAATGCAAGCATCCGCATACTTTTGCCACTTTCATTACTTGGACAGGAAGTTGCAAAGCTTATCCGTTGCCACTGCCCGGTGGCTGATTTTATTCTTCAATTCGCTTCCCATTTCGGCATATGTCTGCGTATATCCTTCCGGAATAAAGACCGGGTCATATCCGAAACCGGAAGTACCGTGCCTGTGCTTCGTTATTTCGCCTTTTACGATGCCTTCGAACAAGTGTTCCTTTCCATTGACGATAAGTGCGAAAACGGTACGGAATCGGGCTTTTCGGTTCTCCATTCCTTCCATGTCCTGCAACAGCTTCTGCATATTGGCTTCCGAATTGTGTGCATCGCCGGCATAGCGTGCCGAATACACTCCGGGAGCTCCGTTCAGGGCTTCCACTTCCAGGCCGGTATCATCGGCAAAACAATCCAGGTGGTAATTTTCAAAGATATACCTTGCCTTCAGCAAAGCGTTTCCTTCAAGCGTATCTGCTGTTTCGGGAATATCCGCATTGCAATGGATGTCTTTCATGCTGAGAAGCTCTATTTTATCTCCTAAAATGGCGGTTACTTCTTCCAGTTTGTGGGCATTGTTGGTTGCAAATACAAATTTCTTTTTCATTTTCCTTTCAATTTATCGAATCCTTCTCCATACACGCCGATAACGGAGCTTTGAGAGATGAAAGCATTCGGGTCGATGTCCTTGACCAGACGGAATATCTCGACAGACTGGCGTTTGTAGGCCAACACAACCAATACTTTCACGTTGCGTTTGCTGTACCAGCCTATACCGTCGAGTACGGTTACACCGCGATGAGTCTCTTTGGTGATGCGGTCGGCTATCTTTTCGTACTCTTTGGAAAAGATAAAGAACTGTACCGACTGACGCGCACCGTTCACGATATAATCCAGTACGATGCCGATGACGAACAGCGTTACAAAACCGAAAATCACCCGTCGCCAATCGTTGAATATGAAGTAGCAGGAACTGATGATGATAACGTCGCAAGCCATAATCATGCGTCCCAAAGTAACGTCGCGGTATTTATGGATGATGGCTGCGATAATGTCCGTACCGCCCGTACTTCCGTTGCAGTTGAACACTACGCCCAGACCCGCACCGCACATGGCTGCGCCTATGAGGCAAGCCATGAAATCCTGTCCCGGTCCCAGTATCTGAGGCGGCACTCCGTCCGCTCCGTTCACCAGCAACTGGAAAAACCATAGGAAGAAAGTCAGTCCGAAGATGGCAAATGTGGTCTTGATACTGAATTTAGGTCCTAAAATCTTGATGGCAAACGTCATCAGGACTGCATTAATGATGAAATACGACCATTGGATAGGAAATCCAGTGGCATAATAGATGATGGCTCCGATACCCGTAGTACCGCCGGTCGTAATCTGATAAGGGATAAGGAACGCAGCCCATCCCATAGCGTAAGAAATTAATCCGAAAGTGATGAAGACATAGTCTTTCAACTCTCTCATCACTTCCGCTTTGGTTGGTTTTGTGATTTGCATATTTGTTATTTGATAACAATGTTTACAATCTTCTTGGGTACTACGATTACTTTGACGATGGTCTTTCCGTCTGTCCATTTCATGGAACGTTCGTCTGCCAATACCGTTTCCTGAATAACATCCGATGCCGTATCGGCAGGGAATTCCATGTTGAAACGTGCTTTTCCGTTGAACGAAATGGTGTAGTTCACCGTATTTTCCACCAGATATTCTTCGTTGTATGCAGGCCATTGCGCGTCGCATACAGAACCTGTGTTACCTAATGTCTCCCACAATTCCTCACATACGTGCGGAGCGAAAGGAGCCAACGTAACGGTAAGCTGATTCAATATCTCTTTCTTGCTGCATTTCAGCGCGGACAGCTCGTTTACGCAAATCATAAAGGCGCTGATGCTTGTATTGTAAGAGAACTGTTCAATGTCTCCCGTCACTTTTTTGATGAGCTTGTGCAAGGATTTCAGCTCTTCTTTGCCGGCAGCTTCATCAGTTACCAGGTAGTTGCCGGTACGGTCGTAGAACAGCGACCAGAACTTCCTGATGAAGCGGTGTACGCCGTCGATACCGTTCGTATCCCAGGGCTTGGACTGTTCTACAGGGCCGAGGAACATCTCATACATACGCAGCGTATCCGCACCGTATTTCTCTACAATCATATCGGGATTAACCACGTTGAACATGGATTTGCTCATTTTTTCAACCGCCCAGCCGCAGATGTATTTGCCGTCTTCCAGGATAAACTCTGCGGTAGCATACTCAGGACGCCATGCCTTGAACGCTTCCGTGTCGAGAACGTCGTTGGACACGATATTGACATCCACGTGGAGCGGGGTAGTGTCGTACTGGTCTTTCAGGTTCAGCGATACGAATGTATTGGTATCCTTGATGCGATATACAAAGTTGCTTCTTCCCTGAATCATACCCTGGTTCACCAGTTTTTGGAACGGTTCTTCAACGGCGGATACGCCGAGGTCGTGCAGGAATTTGTTCCAGAAACGGGAGTAGATCAGGTGTCCGGTAGCATGTTCCGTACCACCTACGTAGAGGTCTACGTTGCGCCAGTATTCATCCACTTTCTTGTCGATGAGTGCCGTATGGTTGCGCGGGTCCATATAGCGCAGGTAGTATGCGCTCGAACCTGCAAATCCCGGCATGGTGTTCAGTTCCAGCGGGAAAACGGTTATATTGTCAATCCTTTCATTATCGACCACGCATTTGTTTGCCGTGTCCCAAGCCCATTTAGAGGCATGTCCCAACGGCGGTTCGCCCGTTTCGGTGGGCAGGAATTTAGCCACTTCAGGAAGTTCCAGCGGCAGGCAGCTTTCATCAATCATATAAGGCATTCCGTCCTTGTAGTAAACCGGGAACGGTTCGCCCCAATAGCGCTGGCGCGAGAAGATGGCGTCGCGCAGGCGGAAGTTTACTTTTACGCGTCCCAGATTATGTTCTTTCACATATTTCTTGGTGGCGGCGATGGCTTCCTTGACAGTCAGTCCGTTCAGGTTGAGGTCGCAATAAGGCTCTGTACCTGCTTTCGGAGAGTTACATACGATACCCTCTTTGGCATCGAAACTTTCTTCGCTTACATCGCAGCCTTCCACCAGCGGAACGATAGGCAGGTTGAAGTGCTTGGCAAAAGCGTAGTCGCGGCTGTCGTGTGCAGGTACGGCCATGATGGCGCCTGTTCCGTATCCTGCTAATACGTAGTCGCTAATCCAGATGGGCACTGCTTCGCCCGTAAAGGGATTGACGGCATAGCTTCCGGAGAATACGCCGGTGACGCTGCGGTCGGAGATGCGTTCGCGTTCGGTACGTTTCTTGGTACGCTCCAGGTAGGCGTCCACATCGGCTTTCTGTTCCAGAGTGGTTACTTGGGCCACCAATTCGCTTTCGGGAGCCAGTACCATGAAGGTAACTCCGAACATGGTATCTGCACGGGTGGTGAAAATGGTAAATTCCAAATCGCTGTCCTTTACCTTGAATTGGATTTCGGCACCTTCACTGCGGCCTATCCAGTTTTTCTGCGTCTCTTTCAGAGATTCGGTCCAGTCGATGGTGTCAAGTCCGTCCAGCAGGCGTTGTGCGTAGGCAGATACGCGCAGACACCACTGGCGCATCTTTTTCTGGACTACGGGGAAGCCGCCGCGTTCCGATACGCCGTTTACCACCTCGTCATTGGCAAGCACGGTACCCAGTTGCGGACACCAGTTTACCATTGTTTCACCCAGATAGGCGATGCGGTAGTTCATCAGGACTTCCTGCTGCTCTTTTTCGCTCATGGCATTCCACTCATCGGCAGTGAAATGCAGTTCTTCGCTGCATGCGGCATTCAGTCCTTCGTTACCGGATTTGGCGAATGCTTCTGTCAGTTCTTCGATAGGGCGTGCTTTCTTTTCGTCATTGCAGTAGTAGCTGTTGAACATCTTCTGGAACGCCCATTGTGTCCAGTGATAGTATTCCGGGTCGCAGGTACGGATTTCACGGTTCCAATCGAAAGAGAAACCTATCTTATCCAGTTGCTCGCGATAGCGGTTGATATTGTTGACGGTGGTAATGGCCGGATGTTGTCCGGTTTGTATGGCGTATTGCTCTGCGGGCAGGCCGTAAGCATCGTATCCCATAGGATTCAGGACATTGAAACCTTGCAGACGTTTGTAACGGGCATAGATGTCCGAAGCGATGTATCCCAACGGATGACCCACGTGCAGACCTGCGCCGCTGGGGTAGGGAAACATGTTCAGTACATAGTATTTTTGCTTTGTTTCGTCTTCCGTCACCTGGTAGGTTTTGTTCTCCACCCACCGTTTCTGCCATTTCTTTTCAATCTCTCTGAAATTGTATTCCATAATGGTTGTAATTATATTGTTGAAAACTTGTTGATATACTTACTAAAACTTGTTGATAGCCCGTTTAATTTGGTTTATATCCTGTTAATTAAACGGTGCAAAGTTAAGGGTTTATTTTCAGATTTGTAGCGAAGTAGGGTAAAAAAACAGCATGGAATACTTGACAATACGCTTTTTATTCGCTATATTTGTGAAGTGCTTTTAAAACTAATTTTTTGTTTGTAATACAAATAATGGCTGAATTACTTCAATAGGATTTTACAAAAAAGATTTTTTAGGATATTTCAAAGGGTGTAATCTGTGAAGATTGCATCCTTTTTTGTTTGTATTTATTACAAGTGTCGCGATAGGGGGAAAACAGGCTGTTAATAAATTCGGAGAGAATTTTACTATAATTTTTTTCGAATTATAGTAAAATTGCAGAAAGGTTTATTAAGAGCGTTTTTTTGTTGTACTGAAAAAGGAAACCACTTGTTGTGAATACCGGCTTTTCCATATACTATGTGGGAGCGAAGAATCATTACATTTCCCGTTCTGTTGTGCTGTCCGGCTGGTATGTATCGGGCGGAAAAAAAGGAAAGAAATCCATGTTTTCGGGGCAAATATCCCCTTGTTTTATGCTGTTTACGCCAAATAAATTTTTAATATTCAATATTTTAACGGGATATTTTCATTCTGTATTTATCCCCCTGCATCTATGTTCTTGTTTGTGTTTTGCTTTCTATATTTGTTTTCCGGCATTCCGCAGGGCGGGATACGGTTATTATTATTTCTTTAAATACAATATCATGATATGAAACAGACATTTGCTTTTATTTCTCCCGTAGTAGATTCTACGCAAAGTGCTATCCGTACCGAAGCCTACGAACAGGGTGTGGACTTGTATAACCGGGGTGAGTATGTACAGGCTTTTCATAGTTTGCTGGATTATTTGAACGCGGACTTTCGTACCAAGTACGGTAATGCCGACGGTACGGAGTTTCACATTCCTCATGGTTCCATTCTTGTACATATCCGTATTGCCGACGGTTTTTTCCATATCAATGCCGATTTCCTGAATCTGCCGGAAAAGGGTAGGGTAGCCATGCTCCGTCAGGTGGCGGACTTGAACCTGAATAAATTGTTATTGCCCCGCTTCGTAAAGAACAGTGATAAGTTGAATATGGAATATGTTTGTCCGCTTTCACAGAGTCATCCGCATAAAATGTATTTCGTGCTTCAGAATATCTGCCACATAGGCGATAAGTATGACGATGAGTTCTGTACGAAATTTGGCGCTACCCGCTGTTACGAGCCGCAGGTGACTCCGTATCCGCAGGAAGAGGTAGACCGCATTTATGAAGGCATACAGACATTGGGACGCGAAACGTTGGAGGCACTCAAAGAGTATGGGGCCGACCGCCGGTACGGTTATTCGTGGAATGTGCTGGATACCGCTTTCTACCAGATTTCCTATTTTGCACATCCTCAGGGACAATTACTGAACGACCTTGACAAGGCAGTGAATGATATGGATGCCGACCTGCCTACGGAAGAGGTTGTATCAAAAGGAAAAGCATTTCTTGAAAAGCTGCTTGCCGTTCCGAAGGAAAAACTGGCGGAAGACCTTTACTACACGGACACGTTGGTATCTGCAAAGCGCCGTTCTTCCCTAAAAAACGTGCAGGAGAATTTTATGAATGTCTATAAAGAAGCCACCGAAGCCATCCAGTCGGAGAATTATGAACGCAGTGCGGTACGCTTGCTTTATGTGTTCTACGAAGCTTATTTCTATAATGATATGCAGGACGATATCAATGCCGTTATATCAAAAGCTTTGAAGAAGGCAGGCAACCGCTCTTTGGAAGAGGCCTCTGAAATTCTTTACAACGCTATGGACAAGATTATGGAAGGCGATTTGGACGATGAGGATGAGACGGACTTTGCTGCCGGCATGGAACAGGTGCAGAAAATTACGGAAACCATGGGAAGTGACGACATGCAGGTGTTGCAACAGAAAATGGCGGAAGCCATGATGAGCGGTAATATGCAGGAATACTCCCGGCTGATGCTTGAAATGCAGAAGAAGGTGATGGGAATTATGAATTAACTTAACGGTATCTAAACTATATATTATGGATCAGAACATTTATAAACTCGTATATAAGGTGACACATGCCGGCGGTTCCGGAAGCTGTTTCTATCTGAAATCTTATAATCTTTTTGTAACGAACTACCATGTGGTGAACGGTTTCCATACTGTTGCCATACATGATAACGACCGGAATCCTTACCTTGCCAAAGTGGTGCTCGTAAATCCTTCTTTGGATATTGCCTTATTGGCTGTGGATGCAGACTTTTCAGCTCTTCCCGAACTGAGCCTGGCTGCGGACGATTCATTGGCCATCGGCGGAAAGGTCAGTGTGGCGGGGTATCCTTACGGCATGCCTTTTACGGTAACGGAAGGGTCGGTTTCCTCGCCCAAGCAGCTTATGGAAGGAAAATATTATATACAGACCGATGCTGCCGTAAATCCCGGCAATTCGGGCGGACCTATCTTCAATGAAAACAGTGAAGTGGTGGGAGTAACGGTAAGCAAGTTCACCAATGCGGACAATATGGGGTTCGGTGTGCGTGTAGAGGCATTGCGTAAGCTTTTGGAGTCGGTTGACGGGGTTGACCGCAATACATTCCAGGTACAGTGCGACAGTTGCGATGAGCTGATATCCGAGGAAGAGGAATTTTGTCCTTCCTGCGGCGAAAAGTTGCCGGAAGAAGTTTTTGCGGAGCGTGAACAGTCGCCTTTGAGTGTGTTCTGCGAACAGGCCATTGCCGAAATGGGAGTTAACCCTATCCTTGCGCGGGACGGTTACGATTCGTGGACGTTTCATAAAGGGAGTTCGGAGATTCGTATTTTTGTGTATGAAAACCACTACTGTCCCGTAAAAGTGGATAAATAGTTCTTTGAAATTATTGAAATATAGTCAATTACACGGTTTTTTGAAATGAAACGGACTTGATTTTGCAACTTTGCAGTCTAATACAAATGGCTGCTATGTTCCAAGACAAATACGTATTCTCTCAATTAACCGCTTTTCTGAACAGGACTCAGTTCAACAACTATGTTCGCAAGTATGATGGCAACAGATATGTGAAACATTTCACTTGCTGGAATCAGATGCTCGCGATGATGTTTGGACAACTGAGTAACCGTGAGAGCCTGCGAGACTTAGTCGTTGCTTTCGAGGCGCATAGGGCCAAGCAATATCATCTTGGTTTAGGTCGTGAACCGATAGCCAAGACAACTCTTGCGACAGCGAACCAGAACCGTGATTACAGAATCTTCGAAGACTTTGCATTCTATATGATGAAGGAAGCCTGCGAGAAGCGGACGACCAACATCCTTGACATTTCCGGAAAGAAATATGCGTTTGATTCAACAACGATTCCGTTGTGTCTTGCAACATTCCCATGGGCAAAGTTCCGAAGCAAGAAAGGAGGGGTGAAAGCTCATGTCTTATACGACATTGAAGCACAAGTTCCTGCCTTCTATACTGTAACTACTGCATCAAAGCATGATTCCACAGCAATGTCTTCAATCCATTATGAACCAAATGCTTATTATATATTCGACAGGGCTTATGACTCCTTTAAAGAACTCTATAGGATACATCTTACAGACTCTTTCTTTGTTGTCAGAGCCAAGACGAACTTAAAGTATAAGACAGTCAGATGGA